>LJTS01000249.1 GCA_001304425.1 Betaproteobacteria bacterium SG8_40 | reverse complement strand
GTCGTGGTGAGTGTCGGCGGCGACCGCACCGTGCCCCGGAAAATGCTTGCCAACAGCGATCATGCCGCATTGGTTCAATCCGGAGACAAAAGCCTGCGCCAGTTCGATCACGGCTTCCGTTGATGCGTGAAATGCCCGGTCGCCAATGACGGAGCTGCAGCCATGATCGACGTCCAGCACCGGGGCAAAACTGAAATCGATGCCGCAGGCACCCAGTTCGGTAGCGATTACCCGGCCGGCGTCATGTGCCACGAGGTTCGCCCGATGGCGGTCCTGGTCCCATAACGCGCCGATGGTTCGCATTGCAGGAATCGCGCTGAATCCTTCGCGAAAGCGTTGTACGCGGCCGCCTTCATGATCTACGGCAATGAGCAAGCCAGGATCGCGCATGGACTTGATATCGGCGCACAGTGCGCGAAGCTGTTCCGGGCTCTGGTAATTGCGCGTGAACAGAATCACTCCTGCGCACGCTGGTTGCAGGAGGCGCTCACGGTCCTGTGCGTTGAGCTCGATACCCTCGAGATCG
This sequence comes from Betaproteobacteria bacterium SG8_40, assembly GCA_001304425.1. Taxonomy (GTDB): domain Bacteria; phylum Pseudomonadota; class Gammaproteobacteria; order Burkholderiales; family Eutrophovitaceae; genus SG8-40. Next base: position 6,792 of record LJTS01000249.1, on the reverse strand, counting down.
ATCATTACCCGGCCTGGAGGGATGCGGATCATTGCCGAACCTCCAGCACCACAACGGCGCAGACGAGTCCTTTCTCATGGGTAATCGACAGGTGTGCATTGCCGACTTTTCGCGAGTCGAGGTAAGCCTGCAGCGTATCGCTGAAACGAAACTCGGGCCGACCGTTCTCCGTGTTCTCGATACCGACCGACTGCAGCGTCACCGGGTGGCGCAGCCCGGTGCCAAGTGCCTTGGCTATCGCTTCCTTCGCGGCAAAGCGGTTGGCGAGGAACCAGCCTTTGCGGGTACTGCGAGAAAACTGTTCGAGTTCCCCTGCATTGAGAATCCGGCGAGCGAACTGATCTCCATAGCGCTCGTACAGATCGTCAATGCGCGCCTTCTCTACCAGGTCGATGCCGATTCCCAGAATCATTCGCCGGCAGCGCCTTGCTCTATGGCTTCCAGATATGCTGCCACGGCGTTCGCCATACCGAGTTCCAGCGCGTCGGCCGTGAGCGCATGACCGATGGACACTTCCGCGACATCGGGTACTGCCCGCAGGAACGCCGGAAGGTTGTCTCGGTTGAGGTCGTGTCCCGCATTCACCCCGAGCCCCTGTTCCAGCGCAGCCGATGCCGCTGCTGCATAAGCGCCGAGAGAGCCGAACTGTGCCGATGTGCCGAACGCCTGCGCGTACGGTTCGGTGTAGAGCTCGACCCGGTCGGCCCCGACCGTTCGTGCCATTTCCATTGCTGCAGGTTCCGGGCCCATAAAGAGACTGACGCGAATCCCCAGCGCATGCAATTCGCCGATGACCGGGACCAGGCGTTCACCGTCCCGCTGCAGGTTCCAGCCATGGTCCGAGGTGAACGCACCCGGCTCGTCGGGTACGAGTGTGCACTGGTGCGGCTGCACCGCCCTGACAATATCCATTACCTGATGAAAGGGGTTTCCCTCGATATTGAATTCAACTGCCGGCCGGCCAGCCAGCATCTCCGCCAGTTCGTGCACGTCGCGGCGCCGGATATGGCGCTCGTCCGGTCGCGGGTGAACGGTTATCCCGTGCGCTCCGGCGTCGAGCGCAATGCCGGCGAGTCGCACGACATCCGGTATGCCGATGGTGCGTGAATTACGCAGCAACGCGATCTTGTTTACGTTAACGCTCAGCCTGGTCATCTGCCGTATCAGATTTGCTGCATATCCACCAGCAATTGCCGTGTATGCAAGGTTTTCGAACCAAGGTAATGTGCTACCAGACGCCTCATCAACAGCTTGCTCTGAGCCAGTGTCACCGGATCCTCGTAATTGTCGCATGCCAGATCGAGCAAGGTCTTGCCGGACAACTCGATCTCTGCGCCGATTCCAGCGTCAAGCCGGACAGGGCCTTTTTCGATGACGTAGGTATAACGCGCGGAAGGTTCAACCACCTTGTCGGTTCCACCTTCACGGTCCAGGGTGAGGGCGTATCCGAGTTCGCCCAACAGGAACTTTTCGAAGCGCCGAAGGGTGGATGAAATCCTGCTGTTGACGGACAGCGCGGTCACCGCTTCGGCGTACAGGTCGAACAAGCCCTCGTGGGCGTCGTCGCGCTGCAGGAACTTGAGCAAGAGTTCATTGAGGTAGAAGCCGGACATGAGGCCGATGCCTCTGAGCTGGGGAATCCCCCCCTGCCACTCCGCTCCATACAGCCCGCGCAACTCGCCTTTGCCGCCCCACCGTACCAGCAATGGCTGGAACGCCAGCAACGTGCCGCGCAGCGCCGATTTTGGACGGCGCGCACCCTTTGCCACCAGGCCTATGCGGCCGTGGTGGCGGGTGAACATTTCGACGATCAGGCTGGTTTCCCGGTACGGGTAACTGTGGAGGACAAATGCCGGTTCGGCTTCCTGGCGCTTTTTCTGCGAATCTGCCACGACGTGATCAGGTTCCGAAGAAGCCGGGTGTATCCGCGCGCCGGGAGCCCTCCGGATGGGAGAACGCGAAGTGTCCTCTTGCAACTGCTGATTCATTCGGGATGATCGAATCGATCGCGCCGCGCGCTGCGAAAGTCCCGGCCGGCGGACGGGCCGTCAGGCAACACTTCTTCATCACGACTAACCGTAGCCGAGCGAGCGTAAACTGCGTGCGTCATCAGCCCAGCCCTGCTTGACGCGAACCCATACTTCCAGAAAAACCTTTCCGCCAAATAACTGCTCCATGTCCTTTCGCGCACGCGTGCCGATTATTTTCAGCTTGGCGCCGCGCGCGCCGATCACCATGGCTTTGTGGGCGGGCTTGGAAACGATCACGGTCGCGTTGATGCGCCGTAGCTGCCCTTGGTGTTCGAAGCGCTCGATCTCCACTGTTGTGCCATAGGGCAGTTCCTCGCCGAGGAACTGAAACAGTTTCTCGCGAACGATCTCTGCGGCGAGAAAACGCTCCGGGCGGTCGGTAATCGCATCTTCCTCGTAGACGGGAGCACCGACGGGAAGGTGTTCGATGACGATGTCGATCAATCCAGCGATTCCATCGCCATTGGCGGCGCTTACGGGCACGAACTCGGTAAAACGGTGCGCTGTCCGCAATTTTTCGATAAACGGCAGCAGCAATGCGCGGTCCTTCAGTTTGTCGGTCTTGTTGATCACTGCGACGGCCGGAACGGCATCCGGCAGCATGGAAACGATTTCCTCGTCCTGCTTCGTCAGCCTGCCGGCTTCTACCACCAGCATCACCGCGTCCACCTCCCGCAGCGCGCTGGTCACCGTGCGATTCATTTCCCTGTTGAGCGCGCTGCTGTGCTGGAGTTGGAATCCAGGTGTGTCGAGAAACGCAATCTGCGCTCTGGAATCGGTGTATATGCCGAGTATGCGGTGGCGGGTAGTCTGGGCGCGACGCGAAACGATGCTTAGCTTGACTCCGATGAGGCGATTCATCAGCGTCGACTTGCCCACGTTGGGCCGCCCGACAATTGCCACCATGCCGGACCGGTAGGGTTTGGGGATGCTCGGATTCGTCATCAATGCACGTGTAATACCGGTGGAATCATCAACGACCGTGCATCCGCAGCAGACGCAACCCGGGATTTCGCTTCATCTTCGCCTTGTCCAGCGGGTAATCAGTTGGCGGCCACAAGCTCGTGGGCACGTTTCGCAGCGTCCTGTTCCGCGGAGCGCCTGCTCGTCCCTTCGCCGAAAGTGCGGATATTCATGTCCGCCACCAGGCACTCGACCCGAAACAACTGATCGTGCGCCTCCCCGCTCACATCGACGATGGAGTATATCGGCAAAGACAGCTTCCGTCCCTGCAAGAACTCCTGCAGCAGGGTCTTCGGGTCCTTGTTGACAGCCGTTGGATCGAGGTCGGCGACGACCGGACCGAATAGCGTGGAGATCACCTTCGACACGGTATCGAACCCTGCATCCACGAATACCGCGCCTAGCAGCGCTTCCAGCGCATCGGCCAGTATGGATGGGCGGCTGGAGCCGCCACTGAGCCGTTCGCCCTGACCTAGCAGCAGGTGTTCACCGAGTGACAAGGGACTGGCGATCTCGAACAACGATTGCTGATTCACCAGATTGGCCCGTACCCGCGACAGGTCACCCTCAGGCAGCTCGGAAAAACGCTCGTAGAGCAATTTGGCGATAACGCAGTTCAATACCGAGTCGCCCAGAAACTCGAGGCGTTCGTTGTGCGGGAACCCGTACGAGCGATGCGTCAGGGCTTGCTGCAACAGCCCGGCGCTGCGAAAGTGATACCCGATTCTTTTCTCTAAGGGGCTATCTTCCATCAGGCCCGAGTCGCGCTACCCTGCTCATTCGCTGGATGCTTCGAAATCTATACAAGCGCTGATATTTCCGACCAGCTTGATGCGGGTGGAGTAGACGGCGGAAAGAACGACATCGTTACCGTCGCGCGCAATATCCAGATCCCGTCCGTCGACCGCGGTGATTGTTCGATATATGCCGGTACGAGCTTCAATGCCATGATTGCAAAGAATACGACGCCCGCCGCGACCAGTGCCATGCCGATCAACGTGGCTCCACGTTGCTGCGTCTTCATATACACCCCCGTCTATCGAATTTGCGTGCCGATACGTTTGAGTTCATTGAAATTCCACCAAATCAGAAAAGCCTTGCCAACGATGTTTTCCTCCGGGACGAAACCCCAGTAGCGGCTGTCCGAGCTTGAATCCCGATTATCCCCCATCATGAAATAATGCCCTTCGGGTACTACGCAGACAAACCCGCTGTCATTGTATTCGCAACGATCCCGCGACGGAAACTGGCGCACGCTGGCAAGCCGCACCGGCGGTTCGTCAGGGTCGATCAGCACCGAATGGCGCTGATCGCCGAGGTGCTCCCAGAAGCGCCATGCATTAACGTATGACAAGCCCTTTTCCGAATACTGAAAATCGTCAAGTCGCTCGACCTCCAGCAACTCGCCATTGAGGGTCAATCGCTTGTGGCGGTACTCGACGCGATCACCGGGCAAGCCGACAACGCGCTTGATGTAGTCGAGGGACGGGTTATCCGGGTACCGGAACACCATGACATCGCCATGCTTCGGGCTGCCGATATCGATGATCTTGGCATTTATAACCGGCAATCTGACTCCGTAGCTCGATTTGCTTACAAGAATGTAGTCTCCGACCAGCAGTGTCGGGATCATCGAGCCAGAAGGTATCTTGAATGGCTCAACCAGGAATGATCGCAGTACGAAAACCACCAGGATCACCGGGAAGAAGCTTTTCGAATACTCCACCCACCAGGGTTCCTTGCCGTCCGCACCTCTTTTGCTGCGAAGCCAGAAGCGATCCACCAGCCAGACGCCGCCGGTCACAATCAGCAGGGACAGCATGAGCAATGCAAAATTCATCTGGTCGTAATCCTTTCCATGCGAATCGAATAGTTACTTGCTATCGACCTGCAGTATTGCAAGAAATGCTTCTTGCGGAATCTCTACGGTGCCGACCTGCTTCATACGGCGCTTCCCGGCTTTCTGCTTCTCGAGAAGCTTCTTCTTGCGGGTAATGTCGCCACCATAACACTTGGCCAGGACGTTCTTGCGCAACGCCTTGACGTTTTCGCGGGCGATTATTTGCGCACCGATCGCTGCCTGTACTGCCACGTCAAACATTTGCCGCGGTATGAGTTGCCGCATGCGTGTCGCAACCTCCCGGCCCCTGCTTTGGGCGCTGGACCGGTGCACGATCAAGGACAGCGCATCGACACGATCGCCGTTGATCAGAATGTCGAGCTTGCACAAATCGTCGGCCCGAAATTCCTTGAATTCGTAATCTAGCGAGGCGTAGCCGCGCGATACGGATTTCAGGCGGTCAAAAAAATCGAGGACCACTTCGTTAAGCGGTAATTCATAGGTCAGCATGACCTGCTTTCCCATGTATTGCATGTTCTTCTGCGTGCCGCGTTTGTTGTTGCACAGACTCATTACCGGGCCAACGTATTCCTGCGGTAGCAGAATCGTCGCGGTGATGATCGGCTCGCGAATCTCCTGGATCTTGCCGAGTTCGGGCAACCTCGAGGGGTTCTCGACCTCCAGCACCGTGCCGTCGCGCATGAGCACCTGGTAGACGACGGTGGGGGCCGTGGTGATGAGATTCATGCCGTATTCGCGTTCAAGGCGCTCCTGCACGATGTCCATGTGCAGAAGGCCGAGAAAGCCGCAGCGAAAACCAAAACCCAGCGCCTGCGATGTTTCCGGTTCGAACCGTAACGACGCGTCATTGAGCTGGAGTTTGTCCAGAGCGTCGCGCAGCGCCTCGTACTCGTTTGCTTCAACCGGATACAGACCGGCAAACACCTGCGGTTTGATCTCCTTGAATCCCGGCAGTGCCTTCGCGGCCGGGTGCGCCGCCAGGGTTACGGTGTCGCCCACTTTCGCGGCTTTCAGCTCCTTGATGCCGGCAATAATGAACCCCACTTCTCCGGCGCCGAGGCGGTCGCGTGCTTCGGCGCGGGGTGTGAACACGCCCAGCTGCTCGCACTGATGTGTGCCGCCGGTGGACATCAGCATGATCTTGTCTTTGGGCTTGAGCAATCCGTCAACGATGCGCACCAGCATGATCACGCCGACGTAGTTGTCGAACCAGGAGTCGATGATCAATGCTTTCAGAGGTGAATCTTCCTTGCCCGCCGGAGGCGGCACACGGGTTATGACCGACTCGAGGATTTCGCGAACTCCGACCCCGGTCTTTGCGCTGGCGCGTATCGCGTCGTCGGCCGGAATGCCGATGATCTCCTCGATTTCCTTGATGACCCGTTCCGGTTCGGCTGACGCCAGGTCGACCTTGTTCAGCACCGGAATGACTTCGACGCCCTGTTCGATCGCCGTATAGCAATTGGCGACGGTCTGTGCCTCTACGCCCTGAGAAGCGTCGACGACGAGCAACGCGCCCTCGCATGCTGACAGCGAGCGGGAAACTTCGTAGGAAAAGTCGACGTGCCCGGGCGTGTCGATCAAGTTCAGGTGATAGACATTGCCGTCGAGGGCCTGATAGCGCAGCGCCGCTGTCTGCGCCTTGATCGTGATGCCGCGTTCGCGTTCGAGATCCATCGAATCAAGCACTTGAGATGCCATTTCGCGATCCGACAAGCCGCCGCAGAACTGGATGAACCGGTCAGCAAGCGTGGACTTGCCATGATCAATGTGAGCAATGATGGAAAAATTGCGGATGTGCTGCATCTAGGGCCTGGGAAAGGGCACCGGGCGTGCCCTTCAAACGATTTGAAGGCGCGAATTCTAGCCGATTCGCTGCTTGCCGGGTCGACGTCTACGGCCGTTGCAGCCGTGCTCAATCATCATCGAGCCGAATCG
>LJTS01000019.1 GCA_001304425.1 Betaproteobacteria bacterium SG8_40 | reverse complement strand
CTGCCGCCGTATTGTCCGTCAGGTAAAGCGTCATCAGGGGCTGGAAGGCACTGCCGCCAGGCAGTACGCGCATGATGCGATCGCGATAAGCTTGCGCAAGACCGGTGTCAACGACCGGCGGCTTGAGATTGGGCATGATGATGGCGCGCGCAAATTGCGACGCCGTATGCGGAACAACCGTGCGCAGCGCATCGCCATCGCGTACATGCAGATGCCAGTCGTCAGGCGTGGTGATGGTGATTCGATCCATAAGCTTTTTCTGTTTCAGTGATTGCCCGCTTCGTGCCCGGTACGCCGGCACTCATGCGGAACAAGCCGCCGCCCTGGCGGCAGAACAAGAAGATTTACAAAAGTTTCCTGCAAAGATTTCCTGAAACCATCTGGTCGCAGGCCAATCCGGGACAATTATGCCGAGCCATACAACCCGTATACCCCGCGCCGTATCCCTCTCCGCCGATCATGAACATACATGAGGCCGCGCCTTACTCCCCGGCATTCGTTCCGCGCTCCTCAGCGAGTTGCAGCGCACGGCGATAGAGCGCGTTCTTGCGCCCCCCGGTAATTTCAACCGTCAGCGCGACAGCTTTCTTCAGCGGCAATTCGGGCACCAGCAGGGCCAGCACGCGTTCGCCCTCCATGGCTTCTTCATTATTATCCGACGGTTGCGCCGGATCCACGACCAGCACGAATTCACCCCTCACGCGCTCCGGACTACCCTCCAGCCAGGCCCGGGCTTCTCCCATTGCGCAGGCGTGAACCTCTTCGTACAGCTTGGTCAGTTCGCGACACAGCACGATGTGGCGATCGCAGCCTAGAATCTGCGCCAGATCATCGACGGTTTCGATGATCCGGTGCGGCGCCTCATAGAAAACCAATGTCGCCGCCACATTTGCAAGCTGTTCGATTGACTTGCGTCGCTCACTGCTTCTGGCCGGCAAAAACCCGCAGAACAGCACCCGCGGACACCGCCTTCCGCTAACTGACAAGGCAGCCGTCAAAGCGCTCGCGCCCGGAACCGGCACCACCGCAAAGCCCTGTTCACGCGCTCTCGCCACAGCTTCAGAACCCGGATCACTGATGGCCGGCGTGCCAGCATCGGTAGTCAAAGCGACAGAGTTACCTGCCGCAAGCAACTTGACGATGCCTGCTGCCGATTGCCGTTCATTGTGCTCGTGCGATGCGATCACGCGTGCCTTGATCCCCAGTTGCCCGAGGAGCCTGGCGCATACTCGCGTATCCTCGGCAACGACAATGTCCGCACTGCTCAGTATGTCGAGCGCGCGCAATGAAATATCGCGCAGATTTCCGATCGGCGTTGCCACCACATATAATGTGGCATCTCTCGCTTCTTCAACCACCTTATGCAACGTCGTCTTGTCCTCGGGGTACTGCTCACGGCGCTACTATACTTTGCGGCCACGGGCATATCCACTTTCGACGCCCGGGCGATGGGATGGCAACTCCCCCAGAACCAACCTCCGCAAGTCACGCAACCGTCGGAAGAACCCGCTGACGAAACTTCTCCTCAAACCGGCGGGGAAGCTGCAGGGCAGCCCCCCGAAACAGGGCTCGGGCAAAGTTACGGTCAGCCCGGCGAGGCACCCGCCGGACGTGCCCCGGTGGAAGAGCGTTCCGTCTTCGCGCGATCCCATATCGGAGTCATACTCCCGCTTCAGTCGAGCGAGTTCGGGCGCCTCGCCGAACAGGTAAGACTGGGCATCGTAACCGCGGCGGATGTCGCGTCGTCCACCGCACTGCCGATCACTGTGTACTCCACGACCTCCGATACGCGGCGCATCCTCGAAGCCTATGAGAAGGCGGTGGCGAGCGGTGCCCGCGCCATTATCGGACCTTTGACCCGCGATGGCGTTTCGGCAGTCGCGCGCAATTCAATCGTTTCGGTGCCGACTATCGTCCTGAATGCACCTGACGCCAGCATCATCATGCCGCGGGAGATGTACGTATTCGGCCTGCAAATCGAGGCACAAGCGGAACAGGTTGCGCAACTGGCGTTTGATCATGGCGGGCGCAAGGCGCTTCTGGTCACCGGAGAAACCGCACTTGGCCGGCGTATCGCCGGTGCGTTTACGCAAAAATGGCGGAAACTGCAAGGCGACATCGCCGACGAATTCGTCTATTCGACCGACGCCAGCGCACTGACAGCACTGCGCGAACTAATCACCACAACCGTAGCCGATGTAGTCTTTCTGGCGATGAACGCACCTCGCGCGCGCTTCATTCGCACTTACCTGGGCACACAATTGCCGATCTATGCGACTTCTCTGGTGTACGCATCGAACTCGGACCGGCTGCAGCTATATGACCTGGATGGCGTTCGCTTCATGGACATGCCCTGGTTACTCGAACAGGACCACCCGGCGGTGATGACTTATCAGCGCATCAGAATGGAATCGAATGCGCTCGACGAGGAACGCTTCTACGCGCTCGGGATCGACGCCTATCGCATCGCCCAGGCGCTGTTGACCGGCAACGGCGCGAAACCGGAAATTGACGGCGTCACCGGCAGAATCACCCTAGATGGGCAACATTTTTCGCGCGCGCTCACACCGGCCTACTTTTCGTACGGCCGGACGCGCCTGTTTACCGAGGAGCCCGGCCAGGGACAATGACCAGCGGCGGCGAAGCCGAACAACTGGCTTTCGATTACTTGCGGCGCCATGGCCTGACCGCGGTCGAACGAAATTACCGTTGCCGCTTTGGCGAAATCGACCTGATCATGCGCGATGGCCAGACGTTGGTGTTTGTCGAGGTTCGCATGCGCGCATCCAATGCCTTTGGAGGTGCACCGGAAAGCATCGATGCGCGCAAGCAGCGCAAGCTTCTGGCCACCGCGCGCCACTATATGGGTGCGCAGGGCAGAATTCCGGTTTGCCGCTTCGACGTAGTGTTGCTGAATGGCGACAGTCGCATTCAATGGATTCCAAACGCGTTCGGCGAGTGAAATCGTATGCGTTTAATGCGTGGCTTTATGCAATAATCGGCGCCGACAGGAACTCTGCCGATATACGATGGATCTCGTCGCAAGAATCAACAGTCAGTTCACCGAAAGCGCGCAGGTCAAGCTGAACGCGATGGAAGTGCTCGCACAACCGCTCGCCAGGGCCGGGCAATTGATGGCCGCCTGCCTGAAAGGCGGAGGAAAGATACTCGCGTGCGGGAACGGCGGATCGGCCGGCGATGCGCAGCATTTCTCCGCGGAGTTGCTGAACCGGTTCGAAATGGAGCGTCCGCCGCTTGCCGCGATCGCTCTGACTACCGATTCGTCAACGCTGACCTCGATCGCAAACGACTACAGTTACGACGAGGTTTTTTCCAAGCAGGTGACCGGGCTCGGCCGCGAAGGCGACGTGCTGCTCGCCATATCGACCAGCGGAAATTCGCCCAATGTGTTGCGAGCCATAGAGGCCGCCCACGCGCGCGGCATGAGAGTCGTCGCGCTTACCGGCAAGCAAGGAGGAAAAATGTCCGGCTTGCTGGCAGACGGCGACATCAACCTGTGCGTGCCCGCCAACAGCACGGCACGAATACAGGAAGTCCATCTAATCTGTCTGCACTGCATGTGCGACGTAATCGACTGTCTATTATTGGGAGTCAAACAATGAAAGTGGCGTATTTTTTGGCATCATCTCTGGCGCTTGCGGCGCTGTTGCTCCTGCAGGGATGTCCAGCGTTGGTTGTGGGCGCCGGCGTAGGCGTCGCGGTAGTCGCCAACGATCGCAGGAGCAGCGGAACGCAGCTCGAGGACCAGGTCATCGAGACAAAGATCTCGAACAGCGTTGCTGAGGCATACAAGGAAGAAAAACTGCGCGTCAGCGCAATCAGTTACAACCGGGTTGTGCTGCTGGTAGGCCAGGTACCAAGCGAAGAAATAAAGAGCGACGTCGGGTTGATCGCGCTCGAAACACCGAACGTGCGCTACGTGCAGAACGAAATCGCGATCGCCGGTGCGAGCTCGTTTGTTTCACGCAGCAGCGATGCCCTGCTGACCAGCAAGGTAAAGAGCCGCCTGGCGGGTAACGACGATGTCGCAACCAATCACGTCAAGGTTGTCACCAACAACAGCACCGTATATCTGATGGGCATGGTGACTCGCGCAGAAGCGGCCGCCGCCACCGACACCGCCGCGACAACCAGTGGCGTACAGCGGGTCGTCAAGGTGTTCGAGTACCTGGACTGATTGGCGCCGGGAGTTCACCGGCTCTGCCTCAGCGGCGGGAACGGCTCTGCGAGCGAACTGCGGAGTAGATCGCCAGCGACTTCTTTCGGGAAACGGCATGGTCAACGACCGGAGCGGGGTACGTCTCTCCGATCAGGCAGCCGCTCGAGCGCTGGATATCCAGCGGCATCTTCCACGGCTCGTGGATATACTTTTCCGGCACGCCGGCAAGTTCCGGCATCTGCATGCGGATAAAGCGGCCTTCAGGATCAAATCGCCGTGACTGGGTCACCGGATTGAAAATGCGGAAATAGGGTTGCGCGTCACAACCGGTTGACGCGCACCATTGCCACCCGCCGTTGTTGGCCGCAAGATCAAAATCGTTGAGACACTGCGCGAAATATCGCTCGCCCCAGCGCCAGTCGACATGCAGGTCTTTTACCAGAAATGACGCGCTGAGCATGCGCAGCCGATTGTGCATGTACCCGCTCGAATTCAGCTGACGCATGGCCGCGTCCACCAGCGGATAACCGGTTGCCGCGTTGCACCAGCTGTGGAAATGGCTTTCCCGATTTTCGAACTTCAGCGCGTCGTACTCGCTACGAAAGGCGCTCCCGGCCACGTGGGGAAAATTAAACAGGATCGAAAAGTAGAACTCCCTCCAGATCAATTCGGATAACCAGACGGCGGCGCCAGCCCTTGCGCCGGCATCGGCGTCCAGCGCGATTGCGGTTCGCACCAGTTCACGGATCGAAATGGTTCCGAATCTCAGATGAACCGATAACAGCGAGGGGCCCACCATGGCCGGATAGTCACGGCGCTCGGCGTACGCACTGACCCGGCCGAGAAAATCCTCAAACAATAGTCGGGCTCCGCTCTCACCGGCCGGAATGCCTAGGTTGGTGAGGTTGGTCCGGGCAAAGCCAATGTCTTCCAGGTCCGGGAGCGGCGGCGCATTCCCGGGGGACAGGGCCTGCGCGCGGTCGGCGACCGGGTGAGGCTCGCTATCGCGCCGGCCTACCCGCGCCAACCACGCTCTCTTGTATGGAGTGAACACGACGTAGGGACTGTCCTGCGCGTTCAGGATCTCGGACTTCTCGAAGATCACCTGGTCCTTGAACGAGTGCAGCACCCGTTGTTCGGCAGCGAGGCGTTCGGCGACATCGTGGTCGCGCGCAATAGCGATTGGCTCGTAATCGTGATTGACGTATACGGCCTGTACATCATGGCTGCGTGCAAAATCCGGCACTTCCGAGCGGGCCCGTCCATGCAACACATGCAAATCCCCGCCCAAACGGCGCAGCGTCGATTTCAGTTCGACGAGACTGTGCCAGATGAATTCGACGCGGCGATCGTCCTTGCGCTCGAGCGCATCCAGTATTTCGGTATCAAACACGAAGATGCAGTAGACCTCCCGCGCCTCGGCCAGCGCATGGCTCAAGGCGGCATGGTCTTCAGCGCGCAAATCGCGCCGGAACCAGACGAGGGCCCGATCGTAGCGCTTCATGCTGCGGCTGTGCCCGGGGACCAGTACGGCCCACCAGCGTCGCGGAGGCGGATTGCGCCGGCTCCGGTCTTGCCGTGCGCGTCAAAAAGTTCAGCCCGGGCCAGCACCGGTACCGCTCTTTCGAGCAGGCAACCGCCGTGCTCGAACCGGGTTGGGAATGGGGAAAGTCCCGGATCGAATCGATCGATATGCCTGCTGGCCTGGGCTGAAACAAATCCTCTCACGCGAACAAGCGGCCCGAGCGCCCAACCATGACTACGCACTGCACCCGGATACGGATTCATTTCGCCCTCACCCCGGTGCCTAGGCCAGCTTTTTCCGTAACCAGGCGATCAACCAGCCAATGACCGGAAGTTTTGCGTAAAGCTCCTCGCCGGTATCCCAGTAATCGCGATGATAGGTAACCTTGCCGGCCGCATTGAATCGAATGTGGCTTACCCCGCGAATCAACTGATCAGGACCGCCGCGCATCGCGCCGCTGCGAAAGCGCATGTCCCAGACGAGGAATCCGTCGCGGTCCGAACCTGACCACTGATGCACGACAAAACGGGGTTCCTCGATTCGCCGGTACATGTCGCGGAAAATCTCCTTGATATGACCGATGCCATTCATCTCGTTAAATGGATCCTTGAAGTAGGCGTTCGCCGCGTACACTTCGTCCAGACCATCGACCGTATCCGGCGACAAGCCCTCATAGAAGGAAATCAGCGCGTCAACATGTGCGGCCCGCATCTTTATAGACCTGTGATCCGGTGAACAAGCGGGAAGAATAACCGGTACGGAAGCAGGCGCAGCAGCTTCATCATCCAGGTGAAGCGTTTCGGGAAATGAATCTCGAACTCGCCACGTTCAAACCCGCGCACCATCTGGGAGGCCGCTTCTTCCACGGTAATCAACGCCGGCATTTCGAAGTCGTTACGATCGGTCAGCGGCGTGCGCACAAACCCGGGACTCACAAGATAGACGCTCACGCCCTTGGGCCTTAGGTCCAGATACAGGGTTTCGCAAAAGTTCGTCAGCGCGGCTTTGCTGGCCCCGTAGGCAAGACCGGTCGGGAGCCCACGATAGCCGGCAACGCTCGATACGACAGCGATGCCGCCTTCTCCGCGCGATACCAGATCAGGAATGACCCGCGCCAAAGTCCGGAACGCGCCAAACACGTTCACCTGGAAAAGCGCTTCGGCATCGTTCGCATCGAAATCCCAGGCCCTGACGGGCACATGCGTGCCCGCAACCAGTACTACAAGGTCGATGCCGGACCATTGTGCATTGATCCGGGCATGGGCGGAGTCGATGTCAAACTGATTGGTCACGTCGGCCGGCACCACCAGGCTTTGCATTGGATCGTATTGACGTGCCAGGGCTTCGAGCGCTTCCTTATTTCGCGCGGAAAGGGCCACGCGTGCGCCGCGCTCGAGCAAGGCTTCAGCAAGCGCCTTGCCGATACCACTGCTCGCGCCGAGCACCCAGACACGCTGACGGCTCCAGTCGCGGATGCGATTATTCAATGACACGGTCGCTCAGTCCTTCTTGCGGAACGACAACGTGACCTCGCCAACGCGGAAACCGAACTTGCGCATCTCCGATCGGTTCAACATCACCTTGTCATCGACGAGGAACATCCAGTCGTCAAAATCCATGTGCCAGGTCTTGCCATCGACTTCGAGCGCCAGCACATAACGCCAGCGCAGCGCGTTACCGAAAGCCTCTCCTCTGGCCTCGCCAACGACGTCTCCCGCAGTGCCGATGTAGTTGTGTTCGTCGATCCGGGTGATAGTCCAGACGCGGCGCTGCGTCGTTCCGTCCGAGTAGACGAAATCCTCCTCCAGCGTACCAACGTCTCCGCTCCAACTCCCCTTGATTGCGACGTTGAAGCGCTTGATCACTTCCCCCGAGCGATCCTGAAACATGCCTTGCGCCTCGATGTCGCCATTGAAGTATTCCCGCAGGTCGAGCACCGGTTGCTCGTCTCTATAGCTTTCCACGCGCGGCGCTGCACATCCCGCGATCAGCGTTACCGTGGCAAGCAACCACGCCAATAACCCCACCCTGGTCATACTCTCCCTTCCGTCGCAAGTGCCGCTGAATCGGCCTGCCCGAGATCAATTGGCGCCAGCCACAAGGCCGCACCGCCCAGCAGTTTTATCGCACATGGTAAAAGCGCGTAAGTTGCGGACAGCGCAAGCACGCCCTCACCGGACGAACCAGGCTGATAACCGAGATAGGCCAGCAGCGGCAGTGCAATGCCGGCTGCCGCCGCAAGATTCAGCTTCTCGATCATTTGCCAGAGCCCGAAATACGCGCCGTTGGCTCCCGGCTCATTGCCGCCGCGGTCAACCAGATCGGCAAGAATTGACGGCGGCAGAGCCAGTTCGGCGCCATAAGCAATGCCCGACAACATACATACAGCGGCAAACGCCAGTGCATCGCCGGGACCCAGCGCAAACGCCCAGACGAATGCGGCCACAGCCATCAACATGCCGACCAGCCAGGCGTTCTTCTTTCCGGTTCTGCGCGAGACTGCGACCCACGCCGGCATGGCGAGAGCGCCGGAAAGAAAATAGACGGCGAGAAACAACCCGGAAAGATGGGAAGCGCGAAGGACGTCGTCGACAAAGAACAGGATCAAGGTGGCGGGTATCGCCCCGGCCACGCCGCTTGGTATGGTTACGGCCAGAAGCCAGCGGAACTCGCGATGCCGGAATGGGGCAAACATCGCGCGCCAGGTGTTCTCGCCAACCGCTTTCGCCGGCACCGGGCGCGGTGTCAGTTTCAGCGTCAAGAGCGAACAAACCAACAGCACGGGAACGAACACCAGACTGAACTGCACTACGCCCGCGACGGCACCGCCCGCTTCACCATCGGTTGACATTGCCGGCGGGCGCTGCGCCAGCAACTCGGGCAAGGTCGCCGCCAGCATCACGCCGACGATGCCAAATGCCGCACGGGCCGCACTCACCCTCGTCCGGCCATGGTAATCCGCCGACAGTTCCGCTCCGATGGCGAGATAGCTGATCGACGCAGCGCTGAAGCCGAAATAGACGACGATCAGCGAGATCGCCAGCCACAAGGAAACCGCTACGGGCCCGGAAACCGGCGGTTGAAACAAGGCGACAAAGCCGATTGCCAGCAGCGGAACCCCGAGCAGAATCAGCGAAAACCTGCCTTGCCTCGCGCCGCCGGCGGCGCGATCGCTGAAGTAACCGAGCAACGGGTCCTGGACCGCATCCAACAAGCGTGCGGCAAACAGTATGGCCCCGACCCAGGCAAGCGGAGCGCCCAGCGTGGTCGCATAGTAATTCGGGACGTGTACATAAATGGGCAGGGCTGCCATCGCCAGCGGCATGGCAAGCAACGAATACCCGAACAAAGCGCGACGCGGCAGCATTATTGGCCACTCGCCGATGCGATTCGGAAACGAGACACGGGCAATGTCGCGAATGGCCTGCTAACCGGCTTGGACCTGTTTCTCATGCGTTGCCCGGACGGCGATGCCGGCCTCAGTTCTGACCGATGAGTGATTCGCGCAAACCGGGTTCGCGCGTTCTCGGATCGAGCCAGATGGAAAAAAACGCGTTCGCGAAACCGGCATCCGCAACGACACCGGCAAAACGCCCGTTGTGATAGAACTCTGCACCGACACCCGGAAGGTTGACCCCGGTGAGCCGATCCCCTTTGCGGATGTCGGGGAAAACCCGCTCCATCTCGCGTGACCACCGCTCGATCTGCGCGTCGTCATCAAACCCCAGTCTTTGCATTTCCTTCAAACTGGTGCTTACCAGGCGATGGGCCGGGATGTTGCGGGCATAACGAATGTCGAGAGCAAATTCGCTGCGCACGCTCACCGAGTTGTCGCGCGTCCACAGGGCGGCATCATAAATATGCAGTCCCAGCCATCGCAGACGCCCTTCTCCAACCGGACGCAATTCCGGCGACTTTCCGATCACGGCTTCAGGCAAGGGCGGTATCGCCTGCGAATACAGCGGAACCAACAGCGCCAGCAAGAGAAACACTCTAGTCATGGGTCAACTCCATTTGTGCAACATCGATACTGCCTGCGCGGAAACCGGCTTCGCAGTAGGCAAGATAAAAATTCCACAAGCGCTCGAAGCGATCGTCGAACCCGAGCCGCTTCAGCGACGGAGCGGCCTGGTTGTAGCGCTCGCGCCAAATACGCAGTGTTTGCGCATAGTCCAGTCCGAAGAAATATCGATCGCTAACGCTCAAACCCGCCGCTGCCGCATGCCTGGCGAACCCGGCCGATGACGGCAACATGCCTCCCGGGAACACGTACTGCTGAATGAAGTCGGTACCGCGGCGATAACTGTCGAACAGTTCATCGGCAATGACGATGGTCTGTATCAGGGCACGGCCTCCTTGGCGCAGCCTGTCCCGGACAACGCCGAAGTAGCCCGCCCAGTAAGCCTCGCCAACCGCTTCGAACATTTCGATGGAAACGACGAAATCGAACTGTCCCTTAACGTCGCGGTAATCGCAAAGCTGTGCCGACACCTGGTGTTCGATACCGGCACTATTGAATCGCTCGCGGCAAAACCGGAGTTGCTCGTTCGACAGCGTGATGCCATGGACCGACGCACCCCGCTCGCGCGCGGCGACCTCGGCGAAACCACCCCATCCGCATCCGATCTCGAGGATGCGATCGCCCGGTTGGACGTCAAGCTGGTCAAGGATTCTGCGATACTTGGCAAGCTGTGACTGTTCGAGGCCGCGCTCCGGTTTACCCTCGAACATCGCAGATGAGTAAGACATCGTCCCATCCAGCCACGCCCGGTAGAATTCATTTCCCAGATCGTAGTGCGCGTGGATGTTACGGCGCGCGTTTCCGCGGGTGTTGCTGCGTATCAAATGGCGTAACCGATACAGCAACGTGCCCCACCACTTGCCGTGCAAGGCACGCTCCAGGGCGGCGCGGTTTCGCGCCGCGACTTC
The DNA here is from genome assembly GCA_001304425.1 of Betaproteobacteria bacterium SG8_40. Taxonomy (GTDB): domain Bacteria; phylum Pseudomonadota; class Gammaproteobacteria; order Burkholderiales; family Eutrophovitaceae; genus SG8-40. The sequence continues at coordinate 4,595 of LJTS01000019.1, read as the reverse complement.
AAGAAGCGCGGCCAGGTCCGAAGTTTCCCACCGGCGCGACAGGAATGCTTCGGCAAAGCCGATATCCCCAGCCTTGAGGATATCAGCGCAAACCGCCCAATCGTTGATGCGCAGCGACGCTTCTGCCCCGGGTGCCTCTCCATTGAAGACAAGGCGCTCGCCCTCGGGAGTGGTCAATTCGACACGCCCGAATTGCAGCCGCGAAAGCAATGAAAACAGAACGCGTCCGGCTCGCGGCATCGCCGGCAATCTGTGACCAAGCGACAGTTCCCCTGGCTTCATCTTGTCGTCTCCTGTTCTGGCGGAAGCGGCTTGGCCACAAAGGGCACACCACCAATCCAGAGTTTGAATGCCTGCCAGTGAATGCGGACCATTACGCCCAGCGTCATCCACGGGTAAAGCACAAAGGCTCGAAGCAAACCACCGAGGCTGAACGCCGACGCGCGCCCCCAGATCGAGGTCAGCAACAACCGCCCGTCCCCATCGTCATAGTCGATCTTTACGTCGCAGCCGGAAGCACTCGATCTGAAGCGGAAAGCGTACTTCCCGGAAACATCGCAAAACGGCGATACGTGAAAGACCTTGCGCGCGTCGAGAATGTCGTCGTCACCGATCACCGCGCCGTCCGGACGAGTCAACAAATAGTTGTGGTGCTCACCGAAGGTGTTGTTGACCTCGCAAACAATCGCTCGCAGTCCACCGTTGCGGTCGTGGCACAACCAGAAGCTGACTGGATTGAAGACATACCCAAGCACCCTCGGAAAGGCCTGCAACACCACCTCACCATCGGCCGCTTTCACGCCTTCGCGTGCCAGTAACCGGCGTATCCAGGCCAGCGGCGCTGATCCGTCCCGCGCCCCGTGATCGGAAAAATGAAACGAGAAGACGTTCCAGCGATTGACCGAGAACAAAGGCTTGCGGATACGGTCGACCTGCGTCAATGGCAGGCGCATGAAGAAGACGCGGTAACGAAACACGTTGCGTCGCGGCCGCAAACGCGCATGCATGACGCCGCCAAAGAAGATCTGCGGTTTCACGCAGCTCCCCTGAACTCGGATTCCATCTCCTGCGTGCCCTGCCAGGGCGCGCTTACACCCATCGCATTTACCACCTTCAACGCCGAGCGCAGTCCGTCTTCGTGAAAACCGTAGCCGGTCCAGGCCCCGCAGAACCACGTTCTGTTAACCCCCTGAACCTGTGGTAACGCGCGCTGCGCATCGATCGCAGCGGCATCGAAAACCGGATGCGCGTATTCAAAGCGGCGGATCACTGAATCTGCGCGCGGCTCGTGAATCGGGTTAAGCGTCACCAGGACCGGCTGCATGAACGGGAGCGGCTGCAGCCGGTTGAGAAGATAACTCACGCTGACCGGACGGCCATCCGGGCCGCTGCTCCCGGCGACGTAGTTCCACGCAGCCCAGGCTTCGGGAGAACGCGGCAGAAGCGAAGTGTCTGTGTGCAGTACCGCGTGGTTTTTCTGGTATCCGACGCGCGCCAGAACCGCTCGTTCCGCCGGAGAGGCATCACTGAGCATTTTCAGCGTCTGGTCACTATGGCAGGCAAACACGATCTGCGCGAAGTCTTCGGTTCCGCCCCGCTGCGCCGAAACACGCACGCCGTCGGGTGTGCGTGTCACCGAAGCAACTGGCGCGGCGAGGCGCACGTCGTCGATGCCGGAAGCGAGTCTGCGCACATACTCGCGCCCGCCGCCTCGTACCGTCTTCCATACAGGGCGGTTCGAAATACTCAGCAAACCGTGGTTGTGGCAAAAGCGAAAGAATGTCTCTGCCGGGTATTCGAGCATTTGCCGTGTGGGGCACGACCAGATCGCGCCGCTCATCGGCAACAGGTACCACTCCTGGAATGCGCGCCCGAAACCACGACGGTCCAGAAAATCCCCCAGCGAACCATCGCATCCAACGCCACTCAGCAGCGCCTGTGTGGTTTCTCGATTGAAGCGCAGGATTTCTTTCAACATCCGCCAGAACTCGAGATTCACCAGGTTTCGCTTCTGCGCAAACACAGTTGCCAGATTGCTTCCCGCCCACTCCAGCTTTTCCTCATCCACGCGAACGCTGAAAGACATCTCGCTATCGGAATGCGGCACACCCAGATGCTCGAACATCGCCACCAGGTTGGGATAAGTACGATCGTTGAACACGAGAAATCCGGTATCTACCGGAGCAGTAACACCGTTCACGGTCGCGTCAACGGTATTGGTGTGCCCTCCCAGGTAGTCATTCGCTTCGAAAAGCGTTACCCGGTGCCGCTTCGACAGCAGCCAAGCTGCGGACAGGCCCGAAATCCCGGCCCCGATGACGGCAATTCTTTTGTCACTGGTCATTTCTGCCACCGGACGCCGATTGGGCCAACGCGCAGTCCGCAGCCGGCCGCTTCAAAAGCGTTTTCTTGCCAGCGAGTACGCTCGTACAGCGCATGGAATCTGAAGCGCGTTCAGGAACAGGCATGACCGGCCCCGGAAAGACGTCCATTGCCGAAATTTCCGTCCGACCGCTCGCCGGAATTGACCGCCGGCGCCTCGATGTCGGGAGCGCCCCCCAAAGCGCCGACAGGATGCAGTTGCACCCAGGGGTTCAGGCTCGCCGGACCGGTATCGCTTACAGCCTGGACATGTGAATCGAGGTAGAACAGGAGTTCCGCGTCTATTGCAGCGCCCTGCGCTGCCGGTCCTTCTGCCAAATCAGGCGCGCGGCTGAACTGCCTGCTTGCCGCCAGGCGCGGCCGGGCAAGGGCGGAAGGGGAATCGTTCAGACCAAGGGGGACGAATTGCCCCGGCCGGGACGCAACGGGACCACAGTCAAGGCCCAGCTGCGGCGCAATGCCCGGCTGCGGCGCAATATATAGAAGCGCGATCAATAAGGTATTCATAGTTTGTCCTAGTCAAAACGACGATTTATTGATAAGATAGCCCTCATATCACAAAACGTCAACTGTTTGTCTAGGACAATATGGACTATGACTGTCAATACGGACCAGCATCCTGAAATGATCCTGCTCAATATCAGCGCGGTAGAGCGCGATACAGGCTTGTCGAAGGACACTCTGCGCATTTGGGAGCGCCGTTATGATTTTCCGCGCCCGCTGCGCGACCAGAACGGGGACCGCGCCTACACGCCGGAGCAAGTTGCGAAACTCCAGATAATCAAGCGCTTGCTTGATCGAGGCCATCGCCCCGGCAAGATCATGCGGCTCGACGAGGAACAACTCGCCAAACTAGCCGCGAGACCGGCTGCCGAGGTTGCCCCGCGCCAGGACATTGAACTGTATCTGCGTCTGCTCAGGTCGCATCAGTCCCGGGAACTGCGGCGGCAACTGTCCCAAGCCATGGTACGGCACGGTTTGCAGCGGTTCATTGTCGATACCGTCGCGCCACTGAACGAGGCAGTTGGCGAGGCCTGGATGCGCGGTGAAATCGCCATTTTCGAAGAACACCTCTATACCGAGTTGATGCAGGGCCTGATCCGCAACTCGATCACGGCGCTGCAATCCCAGGGTAATGCGCCGCGCGTCCTGCTGACATCACTGCCCAACGAGCCGCACAGTCTTGGCTTGTTGATGGTCGAGGCCATGCTCGCGGCGGAGAACGCGCACTGCATTCCGCTTGGAACGGAGACCCCGGTGACGGAAATCGTGCATGCAGCCGAGGCACACCGGGCAAATATCGTAGCCCTGTCGTTTAGCGGCGCGTATCCGGAGTCCAAAGCGGTCGAGGCCCTCAGGGAACTGCGAGCGATGCTTCCCGGTAGCGTACTCCTGTGCGCTGGAGGCGCAGGCGTGGCGCGCATCCGGCGTCGCCTCGACGACATCCAACTCATTGCCAATCTGGAAAAGATGTGCGAAGTTGCGAAAAAATGGCGGGCCGACCATGCCCGTTACTGAATAAGGCATTCAAGCCAGCAGGCCCGCGCCGGGATGGAATCCCGGTCCGTTTTTGTTGTCACAGCCGGGTCACATGCGATGATGCATCGCAAAACGGTAAAATTCACTTCTATGAAAACAGACATGCTTTATCCGGAGTTGTTCAGACAATTCGAGGCGTTGCGGTGGAATCTCGACGCCGACATTCCATGGCCTGACTTCCAGGGCGACAAACTGTCCGACGAACAGGCGCTGACGATCAAGATGAACGCAATCACGGAATGGGCTGCCCTGCCCGCGACCGAGATGTTCCTGCGGGACAATCGCGATGACAGCGATTTTTGCGCTTTTATGTCAGTCTGGTTCTACGAGGAGCAGAAGCACTCGCTGGTGCTGATGGAGTATCTGCGCCGCTTCCGCCCGGAGCTGCTGCCGACCGAGGAAGAATTACACGCGGTTCGCTTCGAGTTCGACTCCGCTCCTCCGCTCGAAACCCTGATGCTGCATTTCTGCGGCGAGATTCGCCTCAACCACTGGTACCGCTGTGCAGCACAGTGGCATACCGAACCGGTGATACGCCATATATATGAGGTTATTTCAAAGGATGAGGCGCGCCACGGCGGAGCATATCTGCGCTACATGAAGAAAGCCGTCGAACAGGCGGGCGACGCCGCTCGCGCCGCGTTCGCGAAAGTCGGCGTCCTGATGGCATCGAG
>LJTS01000018.1 GCA_001304425.1 Betaproteobacteria bacterium SG8_40 | reverse complement strand
GGCATCAGGTCGGGTGTGAACTGAATGCGGGCGAACTCGCCGGCAAATGTGCGGGCCAGCGCCCTGACCAGCAGCGTCTTGCCGAGACCGGGCACCCCCTCGATCAGGACATGGCCGGCCGCGATCAGCGCGGTGAGAATCTGCCCAACGGTATTGTCCTGGCCGACGAACGCATTGTCAATCTGTGTGCGCAGATCGCGGGCGATCGCGTGTGCCTGTTCCAGTTGCCGGGTTGAGTCATTCATCGGAGTTGAGTCAGTGATCCGGGTCGAGTCATTCATGGTGAGGTCTCGTCTTCGTTAGTGTCTGCAATGAAATGTCGGTGTCCGCAACCAGGGTCAGCCGTGGCCTGCGGAAGAGCCGGAACCGCGTTCGGCGAGGCGTGCATACACCTGCTGGTACACACGAATGGTCTGCAGGAACTGCATCATGTTGCCGACTTCCTGTGGCTGTACGATGCGCTGCGCCTGTTCTTCCTTCATGCCGAGTGTCTGCGTCAGTAGCGACATGCGTTCGGACGGCGAGGCGCTGTGGAAATAGGGCAGCGATCGGCGGACCCGGCGCAGGCAGGCCTCGCGTGACGATTCCAGCAGCCGGTTGGCGTGCCCGTTCGACCAGAGAAATCGCCCGCTCGCGCGCAGGTGGTGCAGCAAGCTGCGCCGCGCGCGCTCGGGGTCGGGCAAGACCGGGCCGAAACGCGGGGTGACACGCCACATCCAGAGCAGGAGCGCGATTGCGCCGCCCGTCAGTGGCGCCCATGCGTTGCTGGCGAGCCAGTCGATCAGCGACAGCTTGTCGGGACGATTGAAAAACAGCACGGGTTGTCTGTCGGCGGCGCCCTGTTGTGCACCGGCAGCAGCGCCCGCGCCGGCCGGCAATGCAAACTCTCGCAGCCGCACCAGGTCCATCAGGAACTGCGCATGGTCGTGATTGCCGATCGCACCGTTGGACAGGAAGTCCAGGTCGCCGAGTGCGGTGACCATGCCGTTGCCGAACCGCACTGCCAGAAGCCCGGTGCCCGACCGTGTGCCCGCACGCAACCACGCCTCACCGGCCTCGAGAGAAACAACGCTATTCAGATCGATAGTGGCGGGCACTTCCGCGTTCGGCAGCTTGATCTGGTCGTATTGCGGTTCGTCGCCTTCCGGTCTGCGCTGTTCGCGTCTTGCCGCCGCGCGTTTCACACCGAATGCGTCCAGCAGCGGATCACGTTGCGCCGCCGGCTCGGCTTCGACGATGAGGTAGCCGCCTTGCCGCACCCAGACGACGAGCGCTTCGCGCAGGCGGGTCGATATGCTCTGGTGCGCGGCCGGAACGATCAATGCCGCACCTGGCGGCAACGTGCGCAATTCGGGCAGCGTGCGCAGTTCTTCCGCGGGTATCGCAACGCGGTTCAGAAATCGCTCGGCGGCCAGCCAGGGATTTTGCCTCGCCTCTCCACGAAAGCCTGTCCACACGGGCTCGGTGACGCGTTCATGTGTCGCAAGGAACCAGGCGGATGCTGCCGCACCGATGGCGGCGATCAGCATCATCACGAGCGCTTCGCGCAGGCTCATGTTCGCTCCTGTGCTGCCGTGCCGTCCCGCGTTCCGAAGTGCGCGTCCCAGCCACGGCAAAGTTCATTCACCTGAAACCGATCTGGTTTTGTTTCACCGTAGGCGAGTTGTTGCCAGGTTGTAACGAGAGTCCGGAAGTAACCGGCACCGGCCACGTCGAGCGCGGAAGTGGCTGACCGCGCACACTCGTCCTCGGTTGTGCCGGCGTGTATGGCGACGCGATAGCGGTGGATCAATGTCGAGAGCGCCCCGCGATAGAGCAGTGACAGTGCCTCGCGCAACCGCCCCAGTTCGGCCAGGCGGGAGGCGTTGGCGGAAATGTCACGGGGAAGCGATTCCGGCGCGATGTTGAGTCCGAACAGGTTCGTCGCTGGCGTGTCGCCACCCGCCTTGCGGCCCCCTGGCGTGGGGACGTAGCGCCGCAATGCAAGCAACAGAATCACGGTGACTGCCGCCATTGCCACCCACAGCAATGCTTGCGAAATGTCCGCCAGTAACGATGCAAGGTTTTTCCAGAACTGTCCGAAGCGCGAAGGCTCTTCCACGTCGGGTTTGCGCGGTTCGAGCGCCTGCCAGCGGGTGACATCCCGGTATTGGTCGAAATCGGGATCTGCCAGCACTTGCGCAATTTCCTCCGCTGCTCTCGGTGCGGGAGCATCCGCGGCGTATGCCCTGCCATCCCCTGAAGCGGCCAGACCCGCAACGCACATTGCAATCACCATTGATGCAGCCAGGGACCTGAGACGATTGCTGATCTGGCGCAAACGGATTTCCAGGTCCCATCCCTCGAGGATGGTTCGGCGGTTCAGGTAGAGGCTGAAGCCTGCCGCAACGTAGAACGGCTCGATCAGGGAAACGGCAACCAGATAGCAGATTGCTTCGGTCAGGCTCCACGACATCAGATCGAAGAACTCGAGATCGCCAACACCGCCGGTCTGGTGTCCGGGTAGTTCGCCGCCGGAGGGAATGAGCATGTTGCCGAGTGCGACCAGCGAAAACATTGCAATCATCTCGAAGTGGAGGCAAATCACGGTCAGCCAGATCCCCGTGCCGCGCAGGCGGCTGCCAAGAACGGCGCGCCGCTGCCGGGCCGACTTGCCGGTCTGTTTCTCCAGTGAGGTTACCGGCAACTGGAACGAGCGCGCCCATTCGAAGCGCCGCAGGCTCAGGGCGAGAAACAACCCCGGACGCAGCCAGTCGCCGGCATTGCGCAGTGCCGGGACGACACCCGTCGGTTCGCCGAATACCAGCCGACTGAGACCGTAAAGTACCGCGCGGTCGAACAAGGGTTTGAGCCACCACAGCGCGAGCGCTGCGTAGACTTTGTTGGAAAACACCATCAGCGCCACAGCGGCCGCCGGAACATACAGCGTTAACCAGATTCCCCATGCCTGCCGCCACCATAGACGCGCCATCTGGAATCCGAGGTCGAGCGACTCCCAACCCGAGCGTGGCCGTACGCCGACCGTCATGCGCTCAAGTTGCACGGCTGCGCCCCGCCATCGTGAAGTAGGCCACGACCAGTGCCCATAGTGCCAAGCCGACGGCGTATTTGACCGTTGGCGGGAAAACCTTCAATGGCGACCAGAAACCTTCGATGAATGCGGCCAGCAGGAACATCAGCGCCGCACCGTACATGATGCGGATTGCCGGCCGGGCCGCCTCGACCAGTGCCGCTTTGCGTGAGAGGTTACCCGGCGCAATAACGGCGCCGCCGAGCTTCATTCCGGCAGCACCAGAGAGCACGATGGCGATGAGTTCCATCGCACTGTGCCCGGCCACAAAGGACCAGAACGGTTCGCCATGGCCGACGGCTGTCAGGTAACCGGCAATCGCGCCGATCACGGTGCCGTTGAACAAGAGATAAAAAACGCTTCCAAGACCGAATGCCAGTCCGGTAGCGAACGTCTGGATCCCGATCTTGACGTTGTTCCAGATGTAGAAGGCGAACATCATGACGTTGTCGTCCGAGTCGCGCTGTCCCAGCCGTGCGTTTGCCGGGTCGTACATTTCTTCGTACTCGGCCAGTTGGTCGGGCGAGACGAAATGCAGGACGAAATCCGGGTGCCACTGCAACGCCACCAGCAGCAACAGCAACGGCCCGAAAAACAGCAGCGCAGCGGCCAGCACCAGCAAGCGCTCGGCGCGAACCAACGCGGGAAAGCCGTTTGCGAGAAACGCCAGCAGTCGCGTGCGCTGCCCGCCGGCAGGGCCGTATAACACGTGGTGCCCCCGCAACACGAGATGATTCAGCCGGTCGACGAGGTCCGGGCTGTACTGCCGGTCCCGTGCCAGGGCCATCAACTGGCACAGATGCCGATAGGCGGCAGGCACGTCATCGGTAGCGAGGCCAGTGGTAGCGTCATGCTTCATCCGGCGCCGCTGTTTCGGCGCGAGATCGAGCCACGCCTCGAAGCGGTCGATTTCGTCGCGATAGCAGTTTTCGAAAGCGGCCTGTTTCATCCTCTGCCAGCCAGGTGGTTGGCGATGCCGACAATCTGCCGGACTGCGGCCTGACCAGTGTTGTCTCCGACGAGCGGGGAAACGATTTCCGCCAGTTCTGCGGCGCGCTCTGGCGTGATCCGCGAAGTGCGTTCGGCGAAGTCGAGCAGCGTTCTCTGTTCGCTCAGCGACAGCGTCACGAGTGGTACGGCGGCTGCCGATTCGGGAATGCTTGCCTTCAGCGGTTTGTGTTCACGATACACAACCAGCGTATTGGCGGCGAGATCGCCGAGACGCTTGAAGTCGCTGTTGATCACCATCGCGAGCAAGCCGATGAAATAGAAGAAAGGCAGAAAGTCGAGAGCCCGCAACAGATTGCGCGTCAGCGACGCGGGCCAGCGGACCGGTGTGCCGTCGTCGTTCAGAACCATTAACCACATGGCGCGTTTGCCCGGCGTGGCGCCTGAGGCGAGCACTTCGAATACGACCGGATAGAGCCACTCGAGCAAAAATGCCGTGAGCAGGAATATCGCCATGCCGAACTGACCCAATGCCGAGACGGCAATCGAGAGGGCAATCAGGGCGGCACCGCGTATCAGCAGGTCGAGAAGATAGGCAAGCGCGCGCGGCACGGGACCGGCGAGCCGCAATGTGATTTCGATTCCCTCGGGAGTTGCTACCTGGCGCGCTGTGTCGAGCACTGTCGCCGTATCACGCTTCGTAGAAGACGTCCCGGTAGCCCGTATACAGGGAGGCCATCAGGACGGGCCCGAAAATCAGCCAGCCGAGCAAGAACGGAATCGAGGCGGCGATCGCAAGCAGGAATACCATCACGCCGTAGACGAGAAATGCCCAGATGTTCTTCGCGCACCCGGAGAAACTCGTTTTCAATGCCTGAATCACCGGGAAATCGTCCAGGGCCACCAGCGCATAGCTGAACCACAATGCCATGTAGACCGGTATGCTCAAGGCCATGACAACCAGGCCGGCGAGCAGCACGGCGATGGCAAAGGCCGGGTCGGAAGGCGTCGGCTTGTTCATTCCGGACAGAACCAGCGCGGCGGCAGAGCCGAATATCACCGCGATGGCTGCGAAGATGACCAGATAGAGGAGCAGGGTCGCCAGTCCGACACCGGCAAGCCTGGCAAAGCGGCTACGGAAGCCGGCGAAAAAGTCGCCAAAAGTGATTTCGTCGCCCTTGAATGCCTTGTCGCAGGCGAGCATGACGCCGCCGATCAGCACCGGCATGATGAAATACATCGCCACCGGACCCAGCATCGGGATCGCGCTGACTCCGACGCCGATGATGACGAAGATGACGAAGACACCCATCCATAACCAGACACGGGATTTGGTGAGTTCTCTTGCCGATTTGATCCAGTCCCACCCGTTTCCCGCCGGCCGGGCGCGGCCCCCGGCGACGAAGTTTCCCTCGCGAGCCGGTTCACGAACATCGGCAACGTGGGTTGTGGGCGCTGCGTAAGGGTTGGTCGACATGGTTTTTCCTCCTGCTCAGGCCGGGTGTGTTGCCGGGAGCCTTCAGTGGCGTCCCGGGTCGCTGTCTGCGTGCAAGTGTCAGACCATATGCCGTTGATATTTAAGTGACTCTCGTTGATTCCACCGCTTACAGGCCGAACGACGGGATGCCATTTCCCTATCCTTCCCTGTTGAATGCGGGTCGCCTGCCGGTGCGCGGAGGCTTGCGACGTTCCGCGCCATCGGCCGGTCAGCTTCAATCGTTTTCTTCTTATTTTCTCCTGAATTTGTCACACGTGCTGCCTGACCCGGCCGGCAGCGCGTTGCGCACGGGCTGTTCGCGCGCCGTCGATGGTGAATGGAGGCATCAGAACTTGCCGAATTTCAGGTAGGCCTGCTGCGGGTCCATGCCGTCCAGTATCGCTGTTCTCACCCTGTTTTCGGTCGAAACCACTTCCTCGGTCCGGTTCACAACGTCGCGCGCGATTGCCGCCGGCAGCACCACCAGCCCGTCACGGTCACCCAGGATGTAATCACCGGTTCTGATGGTGACGGTGCCGATGGTTACCGGTTCGCCGAAGCGGTCGGGAACCCATCTCGCGACGATGTCGGCAGGGGTGGTGAAACTGCAGAACACCGGAAATCCGATCTTCAGGATGAACTCGGTGTCGCGGCAACCGCCGTCGACGACATAGCCGCGGACTTTCTTGTAGTGCAAGGTTTCCGCGGACAACTCGCCCATCAGCGCCACCATGTGGGTATTCGGCTGGCATACCAGGACTTTTCCGGGAGGGGCCGCTGACAGCAGGCCGGTCCATTGCACCAAGGTGTCATGCGGGTCGCGCGACTGATCGATGTGACCACTGACGGTGTAGACTTCGCCGGCAAGTTTTCTGGCCGGATCGAGGGATTTTATTTCGTTCGGCAGCACGCAGTTGCCATGTCCCATGGCGCGCAGCACATCGTGCACCGCCCCTGTGTAGAGTTTTTCCAGCCGATCGGTCAGGTCTTCCGGTTTGCTCATGTTCTCTTCCTCATGTGATGACGACGGGTGCGACGTCCTTGCGTTTGCGCGGCGCAAGCAACTGGTTGACCGTCAGCGCGGCGATGACGACGGCCCCGCCAACGAGGGCTGCATCGCTTGGCCGCTCGCCGACCAGCGCCCAGACCGACAAGGTACCGAAAACGGTCTCCAGTATCGACACCAGCCCGATTTCCGCCGCGGCGAGCGTGCGCGATGCGATCATCAACAATACGCAACCGAGCCCGAGCTGAACCGCCCCCATGACGGCAAGCAGTAGGAGATCACGCCCGCCGGCTTCAAATGGTAAAGCGAAGGGCAGGGTAAGCGCTGCCGAGATGACGCCGGCGACCAGCAGGGCCGGAATCATGTCCACCGTCGCGTGCATGTGCCTGAGCAGGCAGACGTTGAGGCCGTAGGCGACCGGGACCGCGAACGCGACCACGGCTCCGATCCAGCGGTGATGCGACGCCGCTCCAAGGAACATTACGACGATGCCGAGAAATGCCGCGAGCATGGCCAGCCATGTGCGCAGCGCGACCCGCTCGCGCAGAAACAGCCAGCCGAACAGCGCGGAAAAAAACGGCGCGCTGCTTATGACGATCAGGGTGTTGGCGACCGTCGTGTGCGCCATCGCGAAGATGAAGCCGACGAACATGATGGTGAACAGGCAACCCGACACGATGCCGGGCATGCCGACCGCGCGGATTCTTCGCCATGTCCCGCCCCGGTATTGTTGCCACAACCATCCGCCGAGAAACGGCATCATGAAGACGGAGCGCCAGAAAGTGATTTCCCAGCTATCGGTGATCCGCATGTTGCGCACCAGCACGCCGGCGCTGGACCAGCACAGCGTTGCGCCGACCATGAGCAGCAGTGCACGTTGATGCGCGCGCGCCGGATTCATGCGATCGATTGCGGCAGGGCGACACCGAATTTGTCCGCCCACGAAGACAGGGCCGGCATGATCGAGGCGTATAACTCTATGCCCTCGCGCAGTTGCTTTTCACGGCGGCGCAATCCCGTCTCACCGGGCAGCCGCACCCGTTCCACCCCGGGGCGCGGGGGAACGGCTCTGCAGGCATCGGCCAGCCACGTCGTCTGACGCAGGAACGGTTCGCTGCCGCCGAACAGTGCCGGATTCAACACCTGTACAAACACCTCGCCGGTCCAGCCTTCGATCGGGTCGGCACGGCCGTGCCCCCCAAGGCCCTGGGTCAGCGTTTCCATCAATAATCCCAGCGCATAGCCCTTGTGGCCGTACTCGATGCCGCCGACGGGCAGCAGCCAGCCAGGCGGATCCTGCGTGACCACCGCAGGGTCATCGGTGGGATTGCCGTCGGCGTCGATCAGCCATTGGCCCGGCTGGCGGCGGCCTTCCTTGCTCATGCGCGCCACCATGCCGTTGGTGGTGATCGACATCGACACGTCGATCATCACCGGATCACCTTCCGTGGGCCATCCCGCCGCAATCGGATTGGGCGTGATCGCGCCGGAGCGTCCGCCAAACGGCGCGACCGAATGGTTCTCCGGCGCGGACGAGATGATCATTACCACCATGCCCTGGTCGGTGGCGCGCTTCAGATACGCGGCGAGGCAGGCAATGTGATGTCCGCGCGCGATCGTCACTGTGCAGGTGCCGTGCGTTTTTGCGCGCTCGCACGCGAGATCGACCGCGGTCGCGGTGAGCCAGGTGCCGGGCAAACGTTTGCCATCCCAAGCGACGGCGGCCGGCAGGTCAGCGATCACCCGCGGCTGGCCGTGGGTGGCGAGTTCGCCCTTCTCGATGTCTGCGAGATACGGCGCAAGCAATTGCAGGCCGTGGGTATCGTGGCCGAGCAGAGCGCCTTCGACAAGTATCTCGGCAACGACTTTCGATTTGTCGTTTTCCATGCCTGCCCGGTCGAGCAGGGCGGTTGCAAAACTGGTGAGCGCGTCTGCGCCGTAGCGTGGTGAATTCATATCGGGAGATTGCGAGTGTTCTCTATGGAATCGCGGTTGATCGAGAATAATCGAAAGAACCTCACCACGAAGGCGCGAAGACGCAAAGTTTCACGAAGACACAAGGTTTCACGAAGACACAGGGGTCACGAAGACTTCATTGCTGTTCTCCTGGTGCTGCTTGGCGTCCTTGGTGTCTTTGTGGTGAGATTTTCGGGTTTTTTTTCCAGGGCGATCCAAGCCCCTGACAGAAAGAGCGCATCAAGCGCTACATCATGATGATCTGGCGTACTGTGTGGCCCGAGGCAAGCCGGTCGAAGCCTTCATTGATTTGCTCCAGGCCAATGTGATCGCTCATCAGCTTGTTCACCGGCAGCATGCCTTTGCGATACAGGTCGATGTAGCGCGGCACGTCGCGCGTGGGTACGCACGATCCAACGTAACTGCCCTTCACCGTACGTTCTTCAGCCGTCAGGTTGACGTGCTGCAGCGGCCAGCGTGCCTCCGGGTGGGGAAGGCCGGCGGTGACGGTTGTCCCGCCGCGCCGGGTGATGCGATACGCGAGTTCCATGGCCTGCACCGAGCCGGCCATTTCGAAACCGAAATCCACCCCGCCGTTGGTGAGGTCCTTGACCAGCTCGATTGCGTTCTCGTCCCTGGCGTTGACCGTGGCCGTGGCGCCCAGCTGTTTCGCGAACTCGAGCTTGTCGTCATGCACGTCGATTGCGATCACCTCCGACGCGCCACCGACTTTCGCGCCAATGAGCGCATTGAGGCCTACACCGCCAAGCCCGACGACGGCGACACGTGCGCCCGGGAATACCTGTGCGGTGTTCAGCGCTGCGCCAACGCCGGTGAGTACGGCGCACCCGAACAATGCCGCCTCGTCAAACGGCAGCTGATCATCGATCTTCACCAGGGAGCCGCGGTTGACGACGCAGTATTCGGCAAATGCGGAAACACCGACGTGGTGATAAACGAGCTGGCCGTTCTGGCTCAGCCTGATCGCGCCGCCCAGCAGGGTGCCCGCCGCGTTGGCTTTCTGTCCCGGCTCACAACGGCCGGGATGCCCTTCCTTGCAGGCAATGCATTCACCGCAACTCGGTGCGAAGACGAGGGCCACGTGATCTCCGGGTTTGACGTCAGTGATGCCCGGCCCGCATTCGACGATCACGCCGGCGGCTTCGTGGCCGAGCACCATCGGCATCTGGCGCGGCCGGTCGGCATTGACTGTCGACAGGTCGGAGTGACAAAGACTCGCCGCCTTGATCTGTACCATCACTTCGCGTTCGCCGGGCGCTGCAAGCTCGACTTCCTCGATTTTCATTGGCTTGGACTGCGCATACGGTTGGGGCAATCCCATTTCACGGATCACGGCGGCCTTGATTTTCATGTTCTGTTCCTTGCGTGTTGCTTGAATGAATGTGAAAAACTTTCACCACAAAGGCACGAAGACACAAAGTTACACGAAGAAAACAACCAGACTTCTTTCCACTCCCTCGTGTCTTCGCAGTAAAGCTCTTCGCTTTTCCTCAGCGTCCTCTGCGGTGAGAGTGTTATTTCGTGAATTCCTGGATGCTGTTTCGTCCGGCGCAATTCGCTGCGCTCATTGACGCCCTACTGTCCTGAGTTACTTTGTGTTTCTTCGTGTTCTTGGTGTCTTTGTGGTGAGATTCTGACTTTGGTTTTTCCTCTGCGTCCTCCGCGACCTCTGCGTTGAGCGTTTTAACACGTCAGTAAGTTGTCCTGCCACCCGATGCATCGAATACCGCCGCCGTGCTGAAAGAGCAATCCTCGGTGCACAGCCAGGTAATCATCGCGGCGAGTTCTTCGGCTTCGCCCAGACGACCCATCGGGATTTTCGATTTCATGTAGTCGATGTGTTGCTGTGACACTTGCGCCAGGATCGGCGTATTCACCGTCGTCGGGGTGACGGCATTGACCAGTACGCCTTTGGTCGCGAGTTCCTTGCCGAGCGATCGGGTAAGTGCGATGACGCCGGCTTTGGCGGCGGAGTACGCGCACGCGGTGGGATTGCCCTCCTTGCCGGCCACCGATGAAATGTTGACGATACGGCCGTAGCCGTTTTCCATCATGTGCGGTGTGGCCGTGCGGCAGGTGTAAAAAGTGCCGTTGAGGCAAACGTCGACGACGCGCTGCCATTCGTCCGCGGGATATTCCCAGACCATGGCGTTGACGCCGGCAATGCCCGCCGAGTTGACCAGCACGTCGACCTTGCCGAAAGCGGCGACGGTCGATTTGAACGCAGTTTCGACCTGCGCCAGGTTGGACACGTCCACTTTGCATGTATGCGTCTTGACGCCCTTGATGCTGCCGGCAAGATCGGCCATCGCCTTTTCGTTCATGTCCCAGATGGCGACGTTGGCGCCGGAATCGGCCATCCGTCTGATGGTTGCTTCACCGATTCCGGATGCGCCGCCGGTGACGATGGCGCTACGGCCCTTCATATCGAGCTTGTTCATTTCTTCTACATCCCCCTGATATTGCGTGCCCAGGCCGAGCAGGTTCGAAATGCAGGCACGCGCAAAACCCGAATACTAAAGGAGTCGGATGGGTCCGGCCACGGGACCCCTTAGAGTGCCGGAGCATCGGGCCCGGATGGGGCAAGGGAGCGCCATGAGCGATATACTTGGTAAATTCATCTACGCACGCCTCAAACGGTGGTGGCAGGCCGCTGGGCGCGTCGCGGAAATTCCCCTGGTCAGATTGACGTGGAGGGCAACAAGCTTATGAAATCAAAACTGAAAGCCGCGATCATCGGATCGGGCAACATCGGCACGGACCTGATGATCAAGGTCATGCGAAACGGCAAGAACATTGAAATGGGCGCAATGGTCGGCATCGATCCGCAGTCGGACGGCCTGGCACGCGCCAAGCGCCTTGGCGCGGCAGTCACGGCGGAAGGGGTCGAGGGGCTGATCAAGATGCCGGAGTTCGGCCATATCGATATTGTGTTCGACGCCACCTCGGCGCGTGCCCATATTGCCAACGACAGGCGGCTGCGCGAGGTCAAGCCCGACATCAGGATGGTCGATTTGACGCCGGCGGCGATTGGCCCCTACTGCGTGCCGGTGGTGAACCTGGAAGAGCACCTCGACGCCAGTAACGTCAACATGGTCACCTGCGGCGGTCAGGCGACGATTCCCATCGTCGCGGCGGTCGCCAGTGTGGCGAAGGTGCACTACGCCGAGATCATTGCCTCGATCGCGAGCAAGTCTGCCGGACCGGGCACGCGCGCCAATATCGACGAGTTCACCGAGACGACGTCGAAGGCCATCGAAGTCATTGGCGGGGCCGTCAAGGGCAAAGCCATCATCATCCTCAATCCGGCCGAACCGCCGCTGCTGATGCGCGACACGGTGTACGTGCTGTCGGACATCGCCGACAAGGCGAAAATCGAGGCCGCTATCGAAAAAATGGTGGCGAGCGTCAATGCCTACGTGCCGGGTTACCGGCTCAAGCAGCGGGTGCAGTTCGAAACCTTCGACAAGAGCAATCCGCTGAACATTTCCGGCGTCGGCAAGATGACCGGGCTGAAAACATCCGTGTTCCTGCAGGTCGAAGGCGCCGCGCATTACCTGCCGGCCTATGCGGGCAATCTGGACATCATGACTTCCGCTGCCCTGGCGACGGGTGAAAAGCTCGCCGAGCGCATGGTATCTGACGCTGCAGTCGAAGCGGCCTGAGGGAGGACGAACCATGGACAAGAAAGTGGACAGGAAAATCTATATCTCGGATGTCACGCTGCGTGATGGCTCCCATGCCATCCGCCACCAGTACGGTACCGATGACGTCAAGAAAATCGTCCGTGCGCTGGACAAGGCGAAAGTCGATTCCATCGAGATCGCCCACGGCGATGGCCTCCAGGGCTCGTCGTTCAACTACGGCTTCGGGCGCCATACCGACGTGCAATGGATCGAGGCAGCAGCGAGCGAGCTCAATCACGCCAAGATTGCCACGCTGCTGATTCCGGGCATCGGCACCGTGCACGATCTGCGTACCGCCTACGATGCGGGCGCGCGCGTGGTGCGTGTCGCCACCCACTGTACCGAGGCCGACATCTCGAAGCAGCACCTGGAATATGCGCGCGAAATCGGCATGGAGCCGGTCGGTTTCCTGATGATGAGCCACATGAATACTCCAGAAGGCCTGGCTCAACAGGCCAAGCTGATGGAAGACTACGGCGCGGTGTGCGTTTATGTGGTGGACTCCGGCGGCGCGCTCAACATGAACGACATTCGCGACCGTTTCCGTGCCTTCAAGGACGTGCTCAAACCGGAAACGCACACCGGCATGCACGCCCACCACAATCTCAGCCTCGGCGTGGCCAACTCCATCATCGCCGTTGAGGAAGGCTGCGACCGCGTCGATGCCAGCCTCGCCGGCATGGGTGCTGGCGCCGGTAACGCGCCACTGGAAGTGTTCATTGCCGCAGCCGACCGCATGGGATGGAACCATGGGTGCGATCTGTTCACGCTGATCGACGCGGCAGAGGACATCGTGAGGCCGATGCAGGACCGGCCGGTACGGGTGGACCGCGAAACGCTTGCATTGGGTTATGCCGGTGTTTACTCCAGCTTCCTGCGTCATGCCGAGAAAGCCGCCCAGCAGTACAACCTCAAGACCATCGACATTCTGGTCGAACTGGGCCGCCGTCGCATGGTGGGCGGTCAGGAAGACATGATCGTCGACGTGGCGCTGGATCTGGCGAAGGCGGCGGAAGAGAAGGCCAAGCGCGAAGCCGCCTGACGGCGGTCAACCTCTGACCGGGGAGCTCGCCGGGGAATAACTGTTCGGTAAAGAGACCCCCGGCACTTCACGGTCGCGACGTTTTTCTTCATGCGGCTGATCGGAACGGCGCCTGATGCGGCTTCGCCAGTACGTTGGCGAGGCCGGCGAGGCTGTCGATATTGTGTGCCGGCAGGAAATCGTCGACGTGTTCCAGCATGATGCGCACGCCGGTGGCGAGCGGCTCAAAGCCATCGAAACGCAACAGTGGATTGAGCCAGATCAGCCGGCGGCAGGATTTGCGCAGCCGTTCCATTGAATCATTGAGTTGCGCGCCGCCTTCGCGGTCGAGTCCGTCGGTGATCAACATGACGACTGCATTCTGCCCCAGCACACGCCGCGACCAGCGCAGGTTGAATTCACTGATGGTGGCGCCGATGCGGGTGCCGCCTGACCAGTCGCTGACTGCCTGCGCGACATCGCCAAGCGCCATATCCACGTCGCGATGCCGCAGATAGCGCGTGATGTTGGACAGGCGGGTGGCGAACACGAAAGTGTGGACGCGGTCACGGTCGTTGGTGATGGCATGCATGAAGTGCAGGAACATGCGCGAATACCGGCTCATCGATCCCGAGATATCGCACAGAACCACCAGCGGCGGATGTCGCTTGCGCAACGACCGGCGTGCCAGCGGAATGACGTCCAGATTTCCGCGCATACTAGCGCGCAGCGTGGCTCGCATGTCGATGAGGCGTCCGTGTGCTGACGGGCGCAAACGCCGCGTTGGAATTTGCGCAATCGGCAGCCGAAGGCTCGCGATCATTTTCTTCGCCTCGGCCAGCTCGGCGCTGCTCATGGTGTCGAAATCCTTCTGACGCAGTTGCTCGTGGTGAGAAGCGGCGCTGCCCGTTTCATCCGGTGTCGCCTCTTTGAGCAAGGCCGCTTCGCGTGTCAGGCCAAGTGCCTCGGCGACGCGTTGTCCGGGGAGCGTTTCGTCGTCTGCCGCCGCAATGTCTTGCAGGCCGGGACGGATCTGGTCGAGCAGTTCGCGGCGGCGCCAGAACAGGCCAAACGCCTGATCGAACACCTCGAACTGCTCCCGGCGATTGAGAAACAGGGTCGCGAGAGTCCAGTAGAAATCATCGCGCCGGGCAACACCGGTCAGCGCCAGCGCGCGCAATGCGTCAATGACCCTGTCGGGGCCGACCGGTACGCCGGCGCGGCGCAGGGCGCGCGCAAAGTGCACGACATTTTCAGACAGATAACCACCGGGGGACATGGCAGCGGGGGACACTTTTGCTCCGGCAGTTCCGCTTTCAGTGGTTGAGTGGAAGTTCCTTGCGGATTTCCGCCAGTATGCGCGAGGCTTCATCGCCGCGCACGCGCGCGACGTCGTCCTGGTATTTCAACAGCGCGCCGAGCGTATCGTTGACGGTCTCGGGATCGAGTGATTGGCAATTCAGTTCCACCATGGCGTTGGCCCAGTCGATTGTCTCGGCGATGCCGGGTAATTTGAACAGGTCCATGGCGCGCAGTTTCTGCACGAAGGCGACAACCTGTTGTGCCAGCGCCTGCTGTGCCCGCGGCGCTTTGCGTCTGACGATTTCCAGCTCTTCGGCGCTGCCCGGATAATCGATCCAGTGATACAGGCAACGCCGTTTGACCGCATCGTGAATTTCGCGGGTACGGTTGGAGGTGATGATGACGATGGGCGGCCGCTCGGCGCGGATGGTGCCGATTTCGGGGATGGTGACCTGAAAGTCGGCGAGCACCTCGAGTAAATACGCTTCAAACGGTTCGTCGCTGCGGTCGAGTTCGTCTATCAACAGCACCGGGGGCGCGTCCGATGGTTCCAGCGCCTGCAGCAGCGGACGGCGAATGAGGAACCGCTGCGAGAAGATGTCGTTCTCCAGGGCCTGGCGCGATTCGTTTCCCGCAGCTTCGGCCAGTCTGATCTCTATCATCTGCCGCGAATAATTCCATTCGTAAACGGCCGAGGCGATGTCCAGCCCTTCATAACATTGCAGCCGGATCAGGCGCCGGTCCAGCGTCTGGGCGAGCACTTTGGCGATTTCGGTCTTGCCGACGCCAGCTTCACCTTCGAGCAGGAGCGGGCGGCCCATTCGCAGCGCGAGGAAG
>LJTS01000248.1 GCA_001304425.1 Betaproteobacteria bacterium SG8_40 | reverse complement strand
CCCGCAGGATGCCGGACCCGGCGATTTCCTTGCCGTCCTTGGTGCGGCCTTTCAGCGTGGCGCTCATGTCACCCTCGATCAGGTTGGCGCGATCGGGACGGAAGTAGCACACGAGGTCTTTCTCGTGGTCCTTGATACCGTCGAGCTTGACCCGCTTGCCCTTCTTCTTGCACTTGAGCAGACTGTCCTCGTCGCCCGTGGCGCCGAAGGTCAGGCTGTTCTGGTCGACGTCCTCCATGGCGTTGAAACCTTCCATCGAGTGGATCGCGACGGCGATTTTCTTCTTGCCGTTGTAGGTACCCAGATCGGCATCGTCGTCCTCGTCCTTGTCTTTCTTGCCCTTGTGCAGGGTAGTGATCATGACGGTCATGACGTCCGGATCAAGCACACTCGAGGACGCCGCGGCGGCGGTCTCACCCGTCTCGCCGGTGCTACCGGTATCACCGGTATCGCCCGTGTCGCCGGTCGTTCCGGTATCACCGCTCGTGCCCGTATCGCCACCGGTGCCGCCAGTGTCCGTCACCATTGGCGTCACGCCCGCCAGCGACAACTCGTAGGCGCCACCCGGCTGCGGGTCGAGGAAGGACGGGTGCACTTCATAGTTGGTATACATGAAGCGCATCGCCGGCCCGACCGCGATGTAATAGCGCCCGTCGGCATCGAGGGCCTGCAGGTCGATACGCGGATCGCAGGCCACCATCGGATTCGTGATACACGCACTGCCGTCGGTCGGCGGGTAGGCATCGTCGTTCGAATCGAGCAGATTGCCGACCGAGTCATAAAAATAGAGGATGGCATCGAAACCGCCGTTGGCATTCAGCGTAATGACGGGCACGTCGCCCGCTTTTCCGTCGAATGCGTAGATATCGATGTCCGTGGTGGCTTCGCCGGCAACGCCGAGTTTCGCCGTCACGCTGGCACCACCATCGGCCGAGATGACAAGCGCCTGTGCGTCTGCCTTCGTGTCATTCGGCTCGACTTCCGGCACCGCACCGGCGATGGCGGGAATGCCAAGCAGGGACGCGAAGAATCCGCTTGCCACGACCCGCTTGAACTGCTGCTTGAATCGCGATTTCATGATTACTATCTCCCTTGATGTAAGACACTCGTTTCACACCACGCGTGGTGCTGTGAATGCGTCCTACAAGCGCAAGGACCGTACCGACTGACGCACAGTGTCGGCGTCAAAAACAGCGTGTTTCAACTCCTGTCAGAACAAGAATTTGTCGGCGTTTTTTAAAGCCGAACGTTGTCACCTTTTCGGGCGGAAAAAAACGTGGTTGCGCAATTTGCGCACGCCCTTGAAAGATGTCCGATGGAGCCGCCGAAACGTGTGAGGAATGACGATTTTTCCACGGTGCGGGTACGCAGTGCATCGTCATCATTCATACGGCAGTGCGCGTCATGGCACCCGCATGGGAGGACGACAGTTACGCGCGTCGATGCTGACCTGTTCTTCGTGCGCATCCGCCGGTTGCGCGCGCACCACCGCGCGCACTCGCAGCCGCAGCAAGGCGAACGGCGTTCCGTTGCGACAGCGGATGCGGGCGGTGCGCCTTCAGCGCAATGCGGCGAAGGCGTCGTCGACGATGTTCAGCGTCTCGTCCACGTCGCTGTCGGTGTGGGCGGTGGAGATGTAGAACTTCTCGTTGGGATTGACCAGCAGGCCGCGCTTCATCAGTTCGATGGCCCAGCGCCAGCCGAGGCTCGACCATGCCCTTGCGCAGGCGCGAGCCGATGCGCTGGAAATGCGCATACACGCCCGGCTGCGACAACGCCTCGATGGCCGCCAGCCCGGCGGCGGCGCAGACCGGGTTGCCGTTGAGGGTATTGGTTGCCCACACGACTTCGGCCTTGGGGCGGCTGCGCGCATCGAGGACCGACATGATGTCGGCATTGCCGACGATCGCTGCCAGCGGAAAGCCGCCGCTGATGGATTTGCCATAGCACGCGACATCCGGGATCACGCCGAATTTTTCCTGGGCACCGCCCCAGGCAATCCGGAAACCGGTGACGATCTCGTCGAAGATCAGCACGATGCCGTGCTTGCGCGTGACATCGCGGATGGCTTGCAGAAAGCCCGGTTCGGGCAGCAGCACGCGCTGCAAGGGCTCGACGATGACGGCAGCGAGATCGCCGGCGTTCTTCTCGATCATCGCCACTGCGCGTTCGGTTTCGTTGAACGGCGTGACCAGCACGGTCTTGCCCGTTTCGTCCGGCACGCCGACTGAGTCCGGCGCGGCGTGCGGATACTGCGATGGTTGCGACGGCACCGTGCCCCAGAGCCCGTAGTCGTGCATGCCGTGCCAGGCGCCTTCGAACTTGAGCACCTTGTTGCGGCCGGTAAACGCGCGGGCGATGCGCAGCGCGTAAAACGTCGCTTCGGTGCCGGAGCCGGTGTAGTGCACCACTTCGCCACAGGGTATCGCTTCGACCAGCCGTCGCGCCAGCTCGATCTCGGGTTCGTTCAGAAAGAAAAACGTCGTGCCTTTTGGAAGCTGCCCGCTCACCGCCGCGGTAATGGCAGGGTGGGCGTGGCCGAGCAGGGCCGGGCCCGAACTGAGGTGGTAGTCGATGTATTCGCGACCGGCGACGTCCCATACGCGGCTGCCTTCGCCGCGGGCGACGATCAGATTGCGTTCGGCGGGCAATACGAAAAGCCCGGTGCCGCCGCCGGCGAGGTATTTGCCGGCGTCGTCGAGAAGTTGTTTTTGCGTTTGTGCGGGTGTCATGGTCGTGGTTCGTTGTGTGGGATTCAGGAGCCTATTCTATGCGCTGGGGTGGCCTTGCGGTTCGACAGGGATGCGTGCCCGGGTGTTACGCTTGGTCAAAAGCGGCGGCGTATCAGGCGGTGCAAAGGCGATGGCATCCAGAGAAGGGAATGACATGAGCAGTGAGTTGATCGATTTTATTGGTCTTGGGGTGATGGGCGAGCCGATGTGCCGCAACCTGCACCAGCGCAGCGGCCGGCGGGTACTGGCGTTCGACCTGAGGCCCGAGCCGTTGCAGCGCCTCGCGGCCGACGGCGTCGAGGCAGCGCAAACGCCGGGCGAACTGGCGGGCAAGTGCGATGTCGTGTTCGTGTCGATGCCGTCGGGCAAGGAACTCACGGCACTGGCGCACGACGGGAACGGATTGCTGCAGCACGCCCGCGCCGGTCAGGTGGTGGTCGATCTCGGGACCTCGCCGGTATCGCTCACGCGCGAGCTCGCGGCAGCTTTCGCTGAGCGCGGGGCGGCGTATCTGGATGCGCCGGTCGCGCGCACCCGGCAGGCGGCGGAGAGCGGTACGCTCGCGGTGATGGTGGGTGGCGACGTCGCAGTACTGGAGACCGTGCGGCCGCTGATGGCGTGCTTTGCATCGGACATTACCCACTGCGGCGGAGTCGGCAGCGGCCAGGTCACCAAGATTCTCAACAACATGGTGCTGTTCCAGACAGTCACCGCATTGTCGGAAGCGTATGCGATTGCCCGTGGCGCCGGCGTCGATCCCGGCGTGTTGTTCGACGCGCTGTCGAAAGGCTCGGCCGACAGCTTTGCGCTACGCAATCACGGTATGAAGGCGATCCTGCCGCGGCAGTTTCCGTTGCGCGCGTTCCCGGTCAGCTATGCGAAGAAAGACCTCGAATATGCGCTCGAACTAGCCGCCGACGCGGGCATCGACGCCGCCGGCGCGCGCAACGTGCTGCGCCTGTTCGGGCAGGCGATCGACGCCGGTGTGGGTGATGCGTATTTCCCGGTGGTGAGCCGGATACTCACTGGCGAAATCTAGATGCTGAAATCCGGGCCGGCGGCCGCAGCGGACGTCAGGTCAGCGGCGTTCGCGGTTCGAGAAACAGGTTGGCCAGTATCGCCAGCAGATTGATCAGCACCAGCAGCATCAGCACGGCACGCGAATGCCTGAACGACAAGGCAGCGAACCCGGCGGCCGCACCCAGTTGCAGGCATTTGGCCAGCGCGACGCCCGGCACGATTCCCAAAGTCGTCGCCAGCCAGCGAACCAGCAGGTTTCTTTCGACATTGATGCCGATGCCGGTCATGAAGAACAGGGTGGAGGCGAAATCGAAGAATGCGGTGACCAGAAGAATGAGCCACATCAGCCGGTGCGCCTGCAAGGACCTCAACAGGTTTTCCCTGAGCGGTATCTGTTCTCCGAGAATCTCCATTTCAGCGAACCCGGGGTTTCATTCAGCGGCGTGACATGGCGTTGCGGGATGGTGTGCGTGTGACACTGTCCATTGCTGCGGGGTTGCGATCCGGAACCCAATGGCCTCGCGCCTTCGCTGGCGCGGCTTTCCCAGCAGCGCCTTGTCCTTGGTGATCAGCCAGTCGGCATTGCCGGCGGCGGCGAGGGCAAGGAATTTCACATCGTCCGGATCGGTACAGAAGGGCAGGGCCGCGGCGGACGGGTAGCACAGATTGTCGAGGAGGCAACAGAGGCGGTCGGCTTCATCGAGCATTGCCGCTTGTGCTGCCTGGTCGAGAGCGAAACTCTCGTAATCCAGAACGCGTACCAGTTCGTTACGGCAGGCGGCGTCGATAATGATTTCGAACGCGCCGTCCCGTCTTGCGGTTTTCAGTCCGGCTACGCCGGGGTCGTCGAAGAACAGCCAGTCGAGCCAGACGTTCGAATCGAGTACCAGCCGCATCGCCGCTACCCGGCCAGCAACTGATCAGGTAGCCGCAGGCGCGTTGCCGCGACCGCGGCGTCCGGCGGACGGAGATACTCAACGGTGCCGATGCGCGGCATGCCGAGCAGGTCGTCGAGTGCCGCGATGTTTTCTGCCTGGCGTTGCATGTGCGGATCAACCTGGTTGGCGATCCAGCCCGCGCAGACGAGCTTGCGGCTGCGTATCGCTTCTGCGGTCAGCAGCGCATGGTTGATACAGCCGAGGCGCATGCCAACCACGAGAACCACCGGCAGCGCCAGCCGGCAGGCGAGGTCGGCGGTATCGAACCGCTCGCCAAGCGGCACCCGGAACCCGCCGACGCCTTCGACGACGACAACGTCCGCGAGTGCGGCGAGTTGCCGGTAGCAGGCGACGATGTGGGAGGGATCGATGGTTCGTTGCTCGCCGGCCGCGGCGATGTGTGGCGCGACCGGGTCGGCGAACAGGTAGGGATTGACCAGATCGCGGCCGGCCGCGACACTGGAGGCGTCAACCAGCGCTTCGACGTCGTCGTTGACCGGCCCCGCCTTGCCGCGCGACGCCCCGGCGGCCACCGGCTTCATGCCGACGGCAGTCAGGCCTTTGTCCCGATACGCGTGCAGCAGTGCGCACGCGATCAATGTCTTGCCGATTTCGGTATCGGTGCCGGTAACGAAACAACTGCGAGTCATCCCCGGATTATCCCCGAATGACTATCGGCCGGTTGTCGCTTCGGCGCGATGCAATGCCGCAACCAGGCGGTCGATCTGGGCTTCGGTGTGTGCCGCGGAAAACGACAACCGCAAGCGCGCCGTGCCGGCCGGCACGGTCGGCGGTCGGATCGCCGGCACCCACAGGCCTTCGGCCATCAATGCGTCGGCAACGCGCAGCGCTTCGTCGTTGCTGCCGATCACCAGCGGCTGGATGGCGGTAGCGGAATCGAGCAGGGCCCAGCGTTTGGTTCGAAGTGCGTTGCGGAACCGGTTGACCAGGCGTGTCAGATGCGCGCGCCGGTCGTCGCCCTGTTCCAGCAGGCGCAGCGCCTCGATAAGGCTCGCGGCCAGCGCCGGCGGTGCGGCGGTGGTGAAGATGTAGGTGCGGCCTTTCTGCAGCAGCCATTCAATCAGGCTGGCCGGTCCGGCGACGAAGGCGCCGGCTACGCCCGCCGCCTTGCCCAGCGTTGCCATGTACGCCAGCGGCGCCGCGCGGGACCGGCTTGCGGCAACGTCTTGCAGCTTGATGCCGAAGTGCGAAAGCGTTCCCCGGCCATTGGCGCCGAGCACGCCGAAGCCGTGCGCGTCATCGGCGACCAGCATCGCATCGTGGCGTTCACACAGCGCAAGCAGTTCGGGCAGTGGTGCGATGTCGCCGTCCATGCTGAACACGGCATCGGTCACGACGAGCTTGCGGCGGGCGCCGCTGCGAGCAAGCTGGTCGGCCAATGCATGAACGTCGCAATGCGGGTAGCGATGGATGGTTGCGCGCGACAAGCGGCAGGCATCGATCAGCGAGGCGTGGTTGAGCTCGTCGGAGAACACCGCATCGCCGCGCCCGCACAGCGACGTAATCAGGGCAAGGTTGGCCATGTAGCCGGTGGAGAACGTCAACGCGCGTTGCGCGCCGGTGAAACGGGCCAGCTGCGCTTCCAGTTCTTCGTGCAGCCGGTGGTGGCCACTGATCAGGTGA
>LJTS01000017.1 GCA_001304425.1 Betaproteobacteria bacterium SG8_40 | reverse complement strand
CCCCGTGGCGCCGGCCGCTTCCTTACGGTCTGCCGCCTGCTTTCTGGCCACGGCATTCGCGGCGGCAACGGCGTCATCCTCCTGCACGGGCCGAAACGCCAGACGTTCGGGTGCGGTCGATCGTGCCGGCTTGCTGTCGTTCTCCGCCCCCGCGGCTTCCGACTTCACAATTGCAGATGCCGGCCGCGAAGAAGCCGCTGGCGCCGGCTGGTCTGCATCGCTCTGCCCCGCCATTGTTTGTGTTTGCTCTGCTTCTTCCGCACGCTTGTCCGGCGCATTCAAGGCAACGGAATCGTAATCGCGTTCAATACGCTCGAGTTCAGGGTCGCGTTCGATCATCAGGGTAAGCGTTGCAGCAACCACCACGACCGCTGCCGTTGCAAGTGGCACGCTCCATCGCGAAAACAGCTTGTCCCACCACTTCGAACCGCCCCGAACCGCGCCGCCAGGGCGTTCCGGCGCGGAACGCTGTCCGCCTCGCCCAGGCCCGGCGCCGACAGCCCACTCTGACGCAGCCAGGATGGCTGCATCCACCTTTGCCGGCGGCTGCTCGTCACTGGCGTCCTTGTAGCGGCGCGACAGCGCTGAGTCGCCGTCCAGAAATGACTGCAGATCTTCGTCGTCGCGCGGATGTTCGCTCACAGCATTCTCCCGATGGCGCATGCGCGTTTGACCAACCCCTCAAGCTCGCGCGCGCTCTTCACAGCCACTCCTTCATGCCGTTGCGCAGGCTGCCCAACGCGTACCGCAATCGGCTCTTCACCGTTTCGCGGCCGACACCGGTAACCTCACCGATCTCCTCCAGCGTCAATCCTGCCTCTTCCCGCAACAGAAAAGCCTCACGCTGGGAAGCCGGCAGCGCTTCAATCAACGCCAGCAACCGGCTCGCTTGCTGGCGCGTGTCGGCGGCGTTTTCCGGCTGCAGGGCTCCGGCCGCCGGGGCCTCCGGCGGATCGTCGCCCGGCGCATCCTCAAGGTTGCGCCCGCCCGCGCGGTAGTGGTCTATCAGGCGATTACGCGCCACCTGATACAGATAGGTGGTGAACTTCGCACTCGGCTGATAGCGGCGCCGCGCTACGATCAGCCTGGTCCAGACATCCTGGAACAGCTCATCGGCGACCGCGGCAGCACACTGGCGACGGATGAACCGGTACAAAGCGGAGCGATGGCGCTCGTATAGTTGCGCAAACGCGGCAGCATCGCCGTTGCTGTACGCAATCATCAATGTCTCATCGGAATCGGTCGCTGCCATTCCTGCAAGTCTACCGGGTTTGGCGGCGCCATTCGCAGATCGCGACCCTGACGGATCGCGACCATGCTGCCCCTCATAGCCAAAATAAACGGAGGCCAACCACTAGCACCGGCTGTTCGAATCACCCATGCGGCGGGTCCGCCACGAACCCATTCGGAAACGGTTCCGGGTGACCGCGTTTCGCCGGGATGATGCCCTGGGCAACCAGATTGGCGTGCGTGTCGTAGTAAATCGTCACCACTTCGTCTGGCGTTTCGGAAGCGCGCTCGAATTCTCCGTAGCGAACGGCCGAATGTTTTCTGCGTCCGTGCCCTGTCCCCAGTTGCTCGCTGTCCGCTGACCTGCCTTCCGAGCGCCGGGCGTGCGGGGCAGCGGAACCGGCAGGTGCATCCAGCTCATCGTAGAGCGGATAATCCACGCGCCGCTTGAACAAGGCGACACCGATGACGCCGACATGATCGGGGCGGCCGGTCCGCGCGGCGTAGGATGCATCGACGCTGGAAAAGTAGAACGCGGCGACCTGGTCAAGCGACTTCCGCCAGCCCTTGATATCGAAGCGCTGACGCCGGTTCAATATGTAACCTCCCTGATCGATGGCCGCGGTTTCGCCGGTAACGACATTCACTCCATCGACCGAAACGACCGCCAGCAAGTCGGCATGCGTGCAATTGCGCAGCCGGATCGAATATTCCCGCCCCGGCACGCCGGCGATGTAGTAACGCCCGTTGTCGTAATAGACCGCCATGGACTTGCCCGACAAGGCATCGACGACCTCTACCTGGGCCAGGCGCCCCGCCGCCAGCGCCGGGGAGCTCAGCACCGACAGAGCCAGGATTAATATCCATCGTTTCATCACAACCTCCTTCAGTGGATTGGTGATGATATGAACGACGGAAACAGTGAAACGGGGTTAATCGATCAGGACGAGTCGCCGCAGAATCGCCGTGTATCAGGGCCGCGGGACCCAGTCGAAGCCGAGGTCGCTCACCCCCAGTTTGAGAAAATCCAACGCCCGGGCAGCCTCACGCGCCTCGCCATTGACACCCAGCTCCACGCGCCTGCCTTCGGCGACCAGCGTCGGCAAACTGAACACCTTGCACGCCGGAAACCGCCTGAGGCATTCGTTCATCAAATCGATCAACTGGCTTTCCGGAGCATCCCTGACAACGATGGCAATGTCGACCGGGGGAGTATCACGATGCCGGTCGAGGTATTCGGCATCGAGCACCCATTCCATCATCGACCAGGCCATCGAGGGAAATCCCGGCAGAAAATGATGGCTGCCAATGCTGAAACCGGGAATCCGGTTATAGGCATTGGGAATAATGCGCGCACCCTCCGGAAACACGCCCATTTCAATTCGCCGTGGGTAGGCGTCCTTGCCAAATTGCGCTTCGATCTCGGCCTTCGCGTCCGGGTGCAGCGCGAGGCCGACGCCGGCAGCCCGTGCCGCGCACTGGCGCGTGTGATCGTCCGGGGTAGCGCCTATGCCGCCAAAACTGAACACCACGTCATCACGCGCCATCGTGCTGGATAACACATCGGTGATGACTTGCGGATCATCAGGCAGGTACATGCTCCATGACAGCGAAAGACCGCGCGCGCGCACGATTTCAATTGCTTTGGGGAAGTGCCTGTCCTGCCGCTTCCCGGAAAGAATCTCGTCGCCGATAATCAAACAGCCGATGTTGATATGCGCGGGAGCCATGGACCGGAAGTGTGTCCGCACACCTCTGACGCGTCAAGGCGTCGGCGGCGTCGCGCCGGCGACCCGGCCGCAGGCCGGTCCTGCCCTGCCGGGCGGATGACCCGATCGATGGTCTGCGCTAGAGTTCAGGCAGGCAGGTCTGACCTGGAGGACGACAATGGCGAACCGCAAGCTGCTGTCCCGTATCACGCTGGCAACGGCCGCACTGGCGCTGCTGCCGGCATTCCACCCACGCGCGCTGGCCGCGCCGGTGTCGTACGCCGTCGATCCGAAGCATACCTACGCGGCTTTCGAAATAGACCACCTGGGTTTGTCAACGGCGCGCGGTACGTTTGACCGCACGTCGGGAAAAATCGTGCTCGACACCGCGAGCAAAAGCGGGCGAATCGAGATCGTGATCGACACCGCTTCCATCGACACCGGACTGGCAAAGCGCGACGAGCATCTGCGGGCACCGGAGTTCTTCAACGTGGACCAGTATCCGACGATGACCTTCGTCTCGAACACGGTCGTGTTTGACGGAATGCGTCCCGTCCGGGCCGATGGCCGGCTGACCATGCTGGCCAGGACGCTTCCGGTTTCACTGCAAATTACACGCTTTAACTGCGGCGAGCATCCGATTCACAAGAAACCGGTTTGCGGGGCGGATGCCGAAACGCGCATCCGGCGCTCGGAGTGGGGAATGACAAAGTACGTCCCGACCATCGGTGACGAAGTCACCATACGGATCGGTGTCGAAGCCTTCAGAATGCCCTGATCGAAGTCTGCACCTATGCCAGGCACAACGTCGTTGATGCGGCGACTGCCTGGCAGACGCTCCCTGTATCCTGCAAGGGTGACGAACATCGCGGAAAACGCGCGCGTCGCGCGCGGAAGATCGTTACTGCAAGCCGGTGTTACCCGGTAGCGGCCTCACTTGAAGAAATAACGCGCACCGATCTCGAAGTTCCATTCGTACAGGTAGCGCGAGTCGGTTTCTCCCCACAGTCCGGCACCCGGTCTCGCGTAAGCCATCGTCTGCGCGTTGACGAATCGGCCCAGTTCCACCTCCAGCACACCCGTGGTCTTGTTGTCGCTTTCATGATCGATGTAAACCACCGGCTCGACGAAGGTGTAATACCTGTTCTTGAGTTTGGTCAGCCAGCGCGGCTTGAGAGCCGTGTAGTTGAGTTCCTCCCGCCCGTCGTCGTGAGCGACCGAGAAGAAAATCTGCGCCTGGGGAAAAAGTATTGTGTTGTATTTCGGTACGCTGATCGTCGCAGACCAGGTCGGGGCCAGGAGCGTATTGCCAACGCCCAGAGCCCGGTCGGCCGCAGTATTCCATCTTGCTTCCAGGCCAATAGCGTAGGAATTGCTGCCTTCCCTCTTGTATCGGTAGTCGAGCACATTGGTGATGTCGCCAAGCCCGTTGCTTGTGGAGCCCGTCGTCGGGTTGTTCGTGACATACGGAACCTGCGTTCTCAGCACCAGATCGTCATTGAGCGGAAGATCGTACAAGGCCTCAAAGATGTTGATCGCAGCGTTGTCTTCGCGCTCCCTGTACTCGTTACGCAAGAAAAAACGCCGCTTGGCCTTGTTGGGACTCACCGCCTTGCTAATGTCCTGTTGAGCCGCCTCGGATTCCTTTGACTGGGAGAATGCGGCAGTCGCGGGCAGCAGGCCCAGCAACGCCACCATGCCGAGCGAAATGAGAAGCTTTATCAACGTATCGATCCCGTTGTAATGACGCAGGCCTGCCTGGCAGCCCCGGCCGAGGTAACGAAAAAGCCGCCGGTTTGCGCGGCGGCTTGGTAGAACAGTGGGATTATAAAGTATTTACCGGAACCATTCAGTCGTCCCGGCCGACGGCTCGCAACGATACACCTGCCTGCGCCAGCGTTTCCGCCAGGTGTTGCGCGAATCGCGGTGCCGCAGGAGCGTCACCATGGATACACACGGTCTCGGCACGAACAGGCACCTCGCCGCCATCGCGCGTGCGCACCACTCCGTGCTCGATCATGTCAAGAACCTGCCGCGCGGCCTCTTCAACGTCATGAATCAGGGCACCCGCTTCGGTACGCGGCGTCAGGCTTCCATCGGCCTGGTAGCGGCGGTCGGCAAATACCTCGCTGGCACTCTTCAACCCGAGCTCCCCAGCCGCAATAACCAGTTGCGATCCCGACAAACCAAACAGCACGAGGCCAGCGTCGAAATCGCGCACCGCGTGCGCAACCGCGTCCGCGAGGGCACGATTGCGGGCCGCCATGTTGTACAAGGCGCCATGGGGCTTGACGTGATTCAAACGGGCGCCGACAGACCGGGCCAGCGCCGCTGAAGCGCCAATCTGATAGAGCGTAAGTTCGTACACTTCCTGCGCATCGACCGGCAGTTCCCGCCGGCCGAACCCGGCACGGTCCGCGAGTGACGGGTGGGCGCCCACCGCAAGCCCCAGCTCGGCTGCCGCCTGCATGGTTCGCCGCATGACATGGGCATCGCCGGCATGTAGCCCGCAGGCCACGTTGGCCGAACTGACATGCGGCAGTATTGCCGCTTCGCGCCGCCCGCCCTCTTCGCTGTCGTCTTCGCCAATGTCGCAATTGAGGTCGATCGACCTGCTCATGCCTTGTCTCCGTTCATTCGCTCATTCCCGCCTCGATCGACGCGGCGATCTGCTCCAGAGCAACGGCCTGAGCATGGGCCAGTTCCTGGGCATCGGCAAGGTCTATAAGCTCGAATCGCAACGCGTCACCCGGTTTGAGTTGTGCCAGCAGCGGAAGATCCACGCTGGCCACCTCGCCAAGCCGCGGATAGCCGCCGATGGTCTGGCGGTCGGCCATCAACACGATGGGATTCCCATCCGGCGGCAGTTGGACTGTACCGAACGCCACTGCCTCCGAGTGAATTTCGCCTCGCTCTCCGCTCTCCAGCCGCACGCCTTCCAGCCTGTACCCCATGCGGTCGGAGGACGCGCTGACCTGGAAGTTCTCGCTGGTAAAGGCCGCGCGTACGCCTGCCTTCAGATATTCCCAATGGCGACCGGCGACAAAACGGATGCGCTGCGGCCGCAACAACAAACGTTCGGTACGAACCTGCACCGACCAGCGCGGCGCGGCGAAACCATCGCGCGAGAAGGCCGGCAAGTCGCGCAACTTCGAGCACGATGCCCGGGCGCTCCCTGCCTGGGTGTTCCCTGCGACGATAATGCGGTCTCCGGCCACGAGCGCGCGCCCATTCAAACCGCCAAGCGCCGCGCGCACATAGGTCGACCGGCTGCCAAGCACCGGGGCCACATCGATGCCGCCCCCGAATGCCAGGTAGGCACGGCAACCGGTGATGCAGCGCCCAAAGGACAGCCGCCGGCCTCGCGCAACCCAAACCGGCCTATGCATCGGCAGCGGCTTGCCGTCGATTGCCGCTTCGAGGTCACCGCCAGTGAGCGCTACCAGCGTATCGTCAAGGAACTCCAGCACCGGGCCGGCGAGGGTCACTTCCAGAGCCGCGGCGTTGTACTCGTTTCCAGCCAGACGGTTCGCCACCCGCAACGCATAGCCGTCCATCGCGCCACTGACAGGCACCCCGAAGTGCTGCATGCCGAACCGTCCAAGATCCTGCACCGAAGTCAGCAAGCCGGGCCGGATCACCTCTATCGTCATTGCGCTTCACTTTGCAGGCGCCGGAACTTCGCCGCATCAATCGGTGAGAATCGCACCCGGTCGCCTGCTTTCAACAGGGAGGGCTGTGTACGCGACGGATCGAACAATCGCAAAGGCGTGCGCCCAATGAGGTGCCATCCGCCGGGCAGCTCGCCCGGATAAATACCGGAGTACTGATTCGCAATCGCTACGCTGCCGGCAGGTACGCGGGTGCGGGGCGTCTTCCTGCGCGGCAGCACGAGCCTTGCATCGAGCGGACCGAGATAGGCGAACCCGGGGGCAAATCCGATCATGTAAACGGAATATTCCACGGCGCTGTGGATGTCGATCACTTGTGAGCGCGACAATCCGAGCTTTCGCGCCAGTGCGGGCAGGTCCGCAGCACAATCAGCTTCGTAACAGACGGGAATCTCCCGCGCGTGGCCTTCGGACGAAACCAGTGTTGCCGGATCCGGCAGCGCCGTACGTATACGCTCCACGAGCAGTTCATACGGCGAGCGCGCTGCGGATCCATCGCGCCATTGCTCGGGGTCATAGTGAATGCCGATGGTGCACAAGGCCGGCACCAGGTCGAGCACGCCGGGCAAGTGCAATTGTGCAAGGTAATCGGCAAGCGCCCGGACCCTGGACACCGTCTCGGGATCGGCCGTGTTGCCAGCTTCCAGCAACAGGGCGCGGTCACCCAGCGGCAAGAAACTCAAATCCCCTTTGGACGAAACCGCCACTGGCCCGTTACGAATGCCCGCGCACTATTTTCTTGTCCCCGGATCGCGCCTCATTCGCAAGGCGGACCCATTGGCACCTCGCGGCACTGCATCCGGTCGCGCTCGGGATTGCTCGCGCAGATATAGGTCTTGCTGAAATCACTGTCGGTGCAGCGAACGCACCAGGTTGTCGCAGAGCCTTTTCGCGAAAACGCGCTGTCGAGAATTTCGACACCTCCGGTCGAACATCCGATTTCACTGCCCATCATCGACGACGGTGTCTTGCATGCGGATAGAACGCACAGAACAATGAACAAAACGGCAGTGGACCGCATATGCGACATGCAAGTCAGCACCGCGCTCAACTCATGATGTACTGTTCAAGTTGCTCGATCGTGTGCTGCTGATCGGAGATCATTGCTCGCACCACATCGCCGATGGAAATGATGCCAACGACCTTCTTTCCGGACAACACCGGCAGGTGCCGCACCCGTTTATCCGTCATAAGCGACATGCATGCGTCAGCAGTCTGTTCGGGCCGCACACAGACAACCTTCGAGGTCATGATCTCGCTCACCGATGTTTCTTTCGAAGATTTTCCGAACAGGATAATCTTGCGCGCGTAATCGCGCTCCGAGAAGATGCCGGCCAGCCTCTCTCCATCGAGCACCACCAGTGCCCCGACATCCCTTTCGGCCATGAGCTTGAGGGCATCGAGCACGCTCGCATCCGGCGCGATTGTCAAAAGCCGGTGCTCTTTCTCATCCAGTAATTGTTGTACGGTTCTCATTTGATTCTCCGTAGCACCATCGGTAGGGAGGGTCCAGTATTCAACCACGCTGAAGGCTTGTCAACGCTCTGGCAGACGGTTCTCCGGCGTGATAGATTGCGCTGATGCAACGTATTCTATGCACAGTATTTTTTCTCGTTTCATGCATCGTTTCGGCACTTCCCGCGACGGCCGACGAGGTGCGCAAACTCGCCACCGAACCGCGCCGGAGCAATGACCTCGGCGGTGAGCGCTCTCCCGGCCGGCTGGATTTTTTCTATGGCGACATTCGCGCCTGGCTGCTGGAGGACGGGAACTGGCATATCGAGGGCAATGTTCAACATCGAGGCGCATTCTGCGCTCAATATGAACTCGGCATTCAGTTCGGGATAGGCAGCCCCGGGTGTGCGAATGTCGAATGGCTCGGATCACCCGCCTACGTCACGAAACGCCGGCATTGCAACAGTGCTCTGCTGCATCATGCTGGTGGCGACATCGACAATCAGGCTGCACAGGCGTTCGATCGCATCAACTGCGCACAACGCCTCATTCGCTGCAGCGGCAACTGCCAATGAGCCGCGTCATTTATTCGATCGAAGAATGGACCAGACTGCTGGAACGCGAGTACCCCGGCGTACGCTTTCAGCGCACTTCGGGCCACCCGCAGGGCCTGAATGCCGTCAGTGCCGGAGTGCTGGTCGGCCGGTATCACAATGATCGCGATCCGGCATACGGAGTGGTGTTCGCCCAAGCGCGCAGTTGCGGTGGCCGCAACTAGAGCCCGCGCGGAACAGCAGATACGCGACGATCTTTCCACCGGCCGGGCATGCCTCCGACCTCCCGGGCAATCTATCCTGCCGTACGGCGCGGTTTTTTTACCCAGATGACCGGTTGCGCCTTGGCGGGCCGGGCGGGAGCGCCCGCATTTACCAGCGCCCGATCCAGCGCCTTGCCGGAATCGTCGCACATTGCCGACTCGCGGGCCGAACGGATCGCATCGGCGCGTGCCTGAACACTGTCAAACCTGATGTCGATCAAGTGCGCCAGAACATGCAGCAGGTTTTCCTTGCCGCGTTCGTTGGTGGATCCATAGCCTTTGATCAGACGCGCACAGGCAGCAATTTCAAATCCGACCTGCCAGTCTGCGTCCATTCCATGAACGATGCCGCCCAGCCAGCGCTCAATCAGTTCCTGTTCCAGCGCGAAGCGCATGCCGCGCGGGCGTAACCAGCGCATACCGGCGACGGCGCGCAGGGCGAGAAATCCTGACAAGCTGTGCGCTCCGACCTTGAGCGCGACGGCAAACCCGGTCTTGCCCTTGCGCCTGCGCCGGGCGTCCCAGCGAAGCAGCGGCTGCGCCAGGAACGCGGGCAGCAAACCGGCCAGTTCCGGCATCCCGGGTTTGAAGAAATCATAGACACGAACCAGTTCGTCGGGGCGCGCCTTGACCTCGCGGCGCACGCGTGCAAAACGGCCGCCTCGGCATTTCAAGTCTGCAACACGCACAATGTCATCGAACGCCATCCATAGCGCCAGATAGCGCGCCGTCTCCAAAGCCACAGCGAATCCCTGCTCGCCGCTGGGGTCGGCGGCCCGCTCGGCCTCGACGATTCTTCGCAGACGCGCCAGATACAATCGTGCATAGCTGCGCCCCTGGTATTCGACAAGACGCGCGTAACCCAGGGCCACTACCTCGCGCAACGGCTCGGGAAAGTCCGTGACCTCCTGCGGCGCAGGTTCTTTGCTGCTGCTTTCGGGCATGCCATCGGCAGTTTTTTCCGGAGCAGGCGCTCGTACGGCGTCGGCCGCGCGCGCGAACCCGGCCAGACTGGCGTCGACTCCGCGTTGCGACTGGCGAATCGTTGCCTCGAACGCCTCGAACGGAAACGGCAACCAGCCACTGCCCGCGATCGCGCCCATCAGTACGGCGCTGACGACGGTACCCGCTTCGTTTGAGATCCGCGTCATGTCGAAGGCATGATGTTCGGCACTGGATTTCCTGACCAGAGAAAGCAGTTCTTCGACCGGCACACGTGCGTCACCAGCCTGCATTTTCTCCGCGGTGGTCAACGTGCGTGAGGTGGAGGTCAGAACCCTGGTAGTGGTTGGCGACACCATGCCGTTACCAATCTGTCGAACCGTCTCGAGTAACTCCGAGGACACCAGTATGTCGAGGTCTCCGGGCACCGGGTAGAGGCTGAACACCGGTTGTCTCCCACCAAGCTCAGCGACTGGAACGGGAAACACTTCGAGATAATAAGTTGTCGATCCGGTGCGCTGCGCCACGCCCGGGATGGATGTGCTCTGGACCGGATAGCCAAGCGCCGTCGCGGTGCGCACCAGCCATTCCACCAGCACGCCCCCGCCTTCACCGCCGAGCGCGCAGATCAACACGGTGATCGGGCGTTTCGTTGTGTTCATTGCGTTCACTGCGTCAGGCCGCTTGCAGTAGGCGCAACATGCTGGCCCGCACACGGCCGAGCAAGCGTTCATGCCATTTCGGGTTGCGAACGATCTCGGCGCGATAGAACGACGGACACAGGGTGGCGGCGTGGGCGTTCTCGCCGCACAATCCGCAACCGACGCAACCGTCGATGACTGTTGCCACCGGATCGACTTTCAGCGGGTCGGGATTGTCCTTCAACGTAAGGGTTGGGCAACCGGAAAGCCGGATGCAGGCATGATCGCCTGTGCAGACGTCTTCGTCGACACCGTAGCGGACACGCTCAACACGTTTGCCCGCACGCAGCAAGCCGGCGACCCATGGTCTGACGCGGCGTTGTCGTTCGAGCTGGCACTCGCCTTCCGCGATGATGACTTTCAGTCCGTCGAACGGGGTACTGAACGCCTCGTCAAAAACCTTGCGTACCTTGTCGACATGATAGGTGTGGACAGTGCGCATCCATTTCACGCCCAGACCCCGGAGCGTGTTCTCAATGGTACGGTTACGGTCAACCAGGCTTTGGTTTTTGAGCCTGGCGCTTTGCTTGACGTCTTCGTCCGGCGTGGAAATGATTTCCTGCGTTCCGGTCGCGGACGTGTAACCGTTCTTGAAAATCACCAACACAGCGTCGTCGCCGTTGAACAACGCCGACTGCACCCCCGTCAGCAGTCCGTTGTGCCAGAATCCGCCGTCGCCCATCACGGCCAGCACACGCCGGTTCATCATCGGCGACACGCCGGCACGGCTGGCCAGACTCATGCCATAACCGAGTATCGAATGCCCGAACGAGAACGGTTCGAAAGTGCTGAACGCATGGCACCCGATATCGGCTGCGATGTGTATCGGCCCAGCATCGAGTTGCGCCAGTTTCAATGCCGAGAAAACCGGACGTTCCGGACACCCGACGCAAAAAGCCGGCGGTCGCGGCGGCAGCAAAGACGACAATTGCGCCGCGACTTCCTCTCGCCGCGCAAGGTTACCCGCCCGCCATTGCCTGCCGCTTTCGATATCAACGTCCGCAAGATAACGTTCACAAAACCGCTCCAGCCCTTGCGCCATCACCTCGACGGTGTACTCGCCGCTCGCGGAAATCAGGTCCTTGCCGTGTATTGGCGTGTTGATATCGCGCCGGCGCAGCATCGTCAGAATATCCTGCTCGATGAAATCCGGCTGGCCTTCTTCGAGCGTTAGCACCGCGCGCTTGCCGAGGCAAAAATCAGCGATTTCCTCCGGCACCAGCGGGAAGGTTACGTTCAATACCAGAATCGGGATGACCGTCTGGCCAAAGGTATCGGCCAACCCGTATTGCTGCAGCGCCCTGATCAACGAGTTGTACAACCCGCCCTGCACAATCAACCCGACGTCATCGCGCGCCCCTTCGAATATTTCATTGAGCTTGTGTTCGGCGATGTAGGCCCGCGCCGCCGGAATCCGCTGCTCCACTTTCAGTTTTTCGTGTCGGAAGGTCACCGGCGGATGCGCCAGCCGCGAGTAGTCAAAGTCAGCCGGGCGGTCGAGCAACTGTCTGGTTGAAATCGCCGGCGCCACGTTGTCCTTGCATACGAAACTGCCGCGCACATGGCAGGTGCGAATGCGCAGTTCGAGGATCGCCGGCATGCTGGAGGCCTCGGACAGGCGAAACCCGTGTTCGGTCATGCGAACCATGTTCGTCAGATCGGGACGCGGGTCGAGCATCAGCATGGTGGACTTCAGCGCGAATGCGTGAGTCCGTTCCTGAATGACGCTGGCCCCCTCGCCATAGTCTTCGCCGACCACGATCATCGCCCCGCCCTTGACCCCGGGCGAAGACAGGTTGGACAAGGCATCGGCCGCGACGTTGGTGCCGACGATGGACTTCCACGTCACCGCGCCGCGGATCGGATAGTGGATCGATGCGCCCAGCATCGCCGCAGCGGACGCTTCATTGGAGCAGGCCTCGACGTGAACACCAAGCTCGTC
The DNA here is from genome assembly GCA_001304425.1 of Betaproteobacteria bacterium SG8_40. Classification (GTDB taxonomy): domain Bacteria; phylum Pseudomonadota; class Gammaproteobacteria; order Burkholderiales; family Eutrophovitaceae; genus SG8-40. The sequence continues at coordinate 2,886 of LJTS01000017.1, read as the reverse complement.
CATGTAATCGGCCGATTGCACCATGACGTCGAGCAGATGCGATACAGGGGCGCCCTGGTAGCCGCCGACATAGGACACACCGGACTGGAGCAAAGCCTTGGTGATGGCCAGAATCCCCTCGCCGTGAAACGTCTGACCTTGCCCAAGGCGCAGCAGCTCGATTTCGCTCTTGAAAGATTTTTCCATTGTGTCTCGTGGCTCCCGCACGCCGCGGAGCGAACATTCGCATGCGCGCCCGCGCCAAGCACGCATGTTAGCAGGAGCCCGCCTGCGCAGCCGCAGGCAATCGACCGGTTCAGAACGAATCGAGCGGTATGAAGCCGACGGCCTCGGCGGTAGCCGCGTCGAGCAACACCGTCCAGGCCGATTTTCTTCCCACCAGAGGCAGATACCTCAACGAGTCCAGCGAACGCCCCGAATCCATGACCGCCTGCTCGATATGCCCGGCGCTGTCGGGGAAGCGCTGCAAGAGTTCGCGTACCGGCTTCGCCGCCACGAGCACCCGCTCGCGCGCTTCCGGATAAGGCTGCCAGAAGTCGGGCCGCGCACCAAGTTGTGCGCCCTGCAATGCTGCCATGGTCGCCTCGAAACTTTCCTGCGGGTTGCGGAACGGGCGAACCGCAACCAACGTCGGCCCGAACAGGGGGAGTGACTGCATGGCTTCCGGTGCCTGCGGCAGCATTTCCGTGGGCACGTCAACCGCATGGATCACGCGGAAGCGATCGATTTCGAACGCCAGGTGCACGGGCCGTGCGACAAATACGGTCCACATGCCGTAGCCAAGGGCAGACAGTTGAATCAGGCCGACAATCGCAAGGTCGCGAACCAGTTCCCGCCGGGGCTTGGATCTGTTGAAAATTGCCAGCGTAATCAGCGGTCCGAGGACCACGTCAACCGAAACCAGAATCAGAAACAGTTCGCGCCCACCCGATACTTCGCGATATGGGTACGGGTACCAGAGCAGGAAAACCAGCAAGGCCGCCAGCAAGGCAATTGCCATGCTGATGCCAAGATGAATCCCGCTGGCTCGCATGCGGTCAGCCCAGAAAAATCGGGCGTTCTCAGACACGTCCGGGAACCTCCTTGAACACGGTCACCAAGAAAACAACACAGGGAGCCATTCGTTCAATCAAGAAACGGACCAGACCCCGGCGCTCGCCGGACCGGAGCGTCAAGGCACCCGGCCGGCACCGCTTCCGGATGCTTCTGCTCCATCTGCGTCGGCCTACAGCCCGGCCCAGTATTTTTCCAGTCGCTTGAACGAAACCGGATATGGCGTTTTCAGTTGCTGCGCCCAAAGCGATACCCGCAATTCTTCCTGCATCCAGCGGAACTCCTCGACCCGGGGATCGCTCACGCCGCGCAACCGGTCCTGCTCGATGCGGGTGGAATACATCTGCCAGTAACGTGTCAACTGCTCCTGCCAGCTGGCATCGCGCTCCGGATTGGATGCGAGCTTGTCCAGGCGCACGCCGACCGCCTGCAAGTAGCGGGGAAAATGTCGCAAGCGTTCGAACGGCGTCGTGACGATGAACCGCTCACCGAGCAAAGCAGCCAGATGGCTGCGAGTATCGGCGAGCGAGCGCGGCCACGCGGCAAAGCGCGGATCGTTCAGTCTGCCGCGCAGGGTCTGATAGTGCGCAAGAGTTTCGCCGGTAATCCGGCACAACTCGTTTGCCACTTCGACCAGCCGTACTTTCGCTTTTGCGACCCGGGCATCGAAGGCTTTGCGGTCGCGCACCGCCATCACGTCACTCTGGCCGGTGGTGTCGGACCCGGCTTTCGCAGGACCGGTGTCGAGGAAGAACGCGCGGTCGCAGGTGGCCTCGATCAACTCATCACGCAAGCGGTCTGTCACCGAGGCCTTGTTACCACGCGCGCCCTGGTCTTCCAGAAGCAACGCATAGCGCAAGGACATTTCCGTTAAACCGGGAAGGTTGCGCGCAAGAAACTTGAACTGTTCGGGCAGAGCCAGACGGAGCAAACGGCGTAGCCCCCGACGCGTCAAACGCAGGGCCTCGACCTCGGTATCGACCAGCGTCAACGCCACCGAATCGCCTTCATCGACGATGGCCGGAAACCCCACCACCCTGGCGCCGGCACGATCAACCTCCATGATCTCGGGTATTTCGTCAAAATCCCAGCGCCGCAGGCCTTTGCGCTCGAACTGCGTCGCCGCCGTTTCGGTGAAACTGCGCATTGCCTTGACGCCCAGTTCACCGCGCAGACTGACCAGATCGCGGCCCATCGCGATCTCGTCACCCTTGTCATCCACGACGCGAAAATTCATCTGCAGATAAACGGGCAACTCCACCGCCTGCAGCATGTCAGCGGCCACTTCGATCCCGGTCTTGCTGTGCAGCGCCTGCGCCAACGCCTGTGTGAGGTGACGCGCATCGGGTTTCATCGAACCGAGCACAGCGGTCACCACCTGCGGAACCGGCACAAAGTGCTTGCGAACACCCTTCGGAAGTCCGCGAAGCAACTCGGTAATCTTGTCGCGCAAAAGGCCGGGCACCAGCCATTCGCAACGGCGCTCATCGATCTGGTTGAGCGCTGCCAGCGGCACGGTCATGGTCACGCCGTCCATCGGGTGGCCCGGCTCGAAGCGGTATGACAGCGCCAGGCGATGGCCGGCGAGCGCGATGCTGTCCGGATACAGATCGATCGTTACCTGCTCGGCGGAATGGCGCATCAGGTCGGCCCGCTTCAGAAACAGCAGTTCCCGGTTGCCGCGTTCGGCCTCGCGCCGCCATTTTTCGAAATCGGCCCAGCACCAGATCCCCTGCGGCACGCGCTCGTCAAAGAAATCGAACATGGCGGACTCGTCGACCAGCACGTCATGGCGTCGCGACTTGTGCTCGAGTTCGCTCACTTGCTCGATAA
>LJTS01000077.1 GCA_001304425.1 Betaproteobacteria bacterium SG8_40 | reverse complement strand
GTTTCTGCTGTATCTTCGTGCTCATCGGCTTGCTGGTTTGCTACGCCGGCATCACCTCGAGCAACAAGCGCGGCAAGTCGCGGCGCCCGTCGCTGTCGGCGTTACGCAAGGAATGGGATCAGAAGCGCCAGGACCCGGCGTTCAGCGAAAGCTTTCTGGAATACAGCCGTCAGCGGGCCGCGGAACTGGCGCAGGAAGCGAAGGCCGGCACGAGTAATGTCGACTGGCAAACGCGAAAGGGCTGGGAAACGCCGGCCATTCGTTCTGAGGCGAAGAGCGGCTTGCTGGTGATGTGGGGGTTTGCCATCGTGTGGAACGCTGGCAGTTCTCCCTTGTTCTGGGTCTTGCCCGAAGAGTTGGCCAGGGGAAACTATCCGGCGCTGGCGGGGCTGCTGTTTCCGCTTGCGGGTGCATTTCTGATTTACAAGGCTTACTCGATGACCGCCGAGTATCGCCGCTTCGGCAGGGTGCTCGCCGAAATGGATCCGTATCCGGGCTCGATTGGTGGCCATGTCGGCGGACGGATCGTGGTGCCGCAACTTGCATACGGCACGGCGGTGGCGCCGTCGGCCCGGTTGTCGGTGCGGCTGGAATGCGTGTACTCGTATGTTTCCGGAAGCGGTGACAATCGTTCGCGCCGGGAGAGTATCAAGTGGGCTGAAGAGGGGCGGCCGCAGGTGGAAAGTGTCGGGCGGGGCGTGAACCTGGCTTTTCGCTTTGACGTGCCGGAAGGCCTGCCGGAGGCGGATGTCGAACAAACCGGCGCCTATCACTGGTGGCGCCTGAGCGTGACGGCGGAAGTCGACGGCGTCGATCTGAAGCGCCAGTACAACATTCCGGTATTCCCTACGGGCAAGACTTCCCGTTCGGTGAACCACGACATCAGCGCGCATGTCCTGAAAGAGAGAATACAGGCATCCGACCAGGCGCGAGATGCCATCGCGCAGGGTGATTTTTCCGCGGGCGGCCTGTCGCGAGCGATGCGGTTCAGCGACGAGGGTGGCGAGATACGCATGGTGTTCCCGATGTTTCGCAACAAGGTGCTCACCGTGATCGCGGCCATGTTCGCAGGCGGCTTCGGTTTCGCCAGTTACCAGATGATCGGAACGGCGCTCAACGGCGGCGCCTTCGGGTTGTTCACAGGCTTGTTCAGCATTCCCTTCGTGCTCGTTGCGCTGGTGGCCTCGATAGCGACGATTTACCTGCCGTTGAACAATCTGCACGTGCGTATTCGCGGCAGTCAGCTTTCGGTTCTGCGCCCTTTGTTGTTCGTTCCTGTTTTCTGGCGGCGGCTATCCGTCACCGAGCTGTCGCACCTGAGCATCAAACGCACGGGATCGACCGGCGAAGGCGTCAAGAAGGTCGAGCACTTCAAGCTGCGGGCCTATGACCGCAACGGAAGTGTTGTCACCCTCGCCGAAGACCTCGACGGCGAAGACGTCGCCGGCCATTTTCGCGATTATCTGGCGCGGCGCCTGAACGTCGAAACGCGCCCGGATGTACCGATCTCGGCGCGTCGGCTCTCATCAGCCTGACCTGCGTCACATACGGGCCAGGTAAACGGTATTAGATGATTTGCCGCCTGTATACGGATTCGGGAACGTCACGATGTGTGAGATGCAAGACCCGAACACATTCTCGAGCAGGCGCGTAAAGGCAGCGTCCGGCAGGTCATCCGACCAGAGTCCGAAGACACCGCCGGGTTTGAGCCTGGCGGCGAGGTACTGAAGGCCCGTAGTCGTATAAAAGGCGCAGTTTCCAGGGTTGAGCCAATGGTCCGGCGAATGGTCGATATCCAGCAATACGGCGTCGACCGTTCGTGATGGCTCGCCGGCGAAGAAACCGTCCTCCGACGTCGCCAGGGCAAAGAAATCTGCGCGCAACAGTGCGCAGCGCGAATCTGCGCACAATCGTTTTCCAAGCGGAACGAGGCCGCGCCGGTGCCAGTCGATGACCGGCTGCATCACCTCGATGACAGTCAGCGACGCGACCGACGGATCCTCAAGCGCCGCCGCCGCTGTGTAGCCCAGGCCCAGGCCGCCCACGATGACATCCAGTGGGCCGTCGCGATTCGCCAGTGCGGCCAGTGCCAGCCTTGCAAGCTGCTCTTCGGCTTCGGTAAACAGGCTCGACATCAGGAACTCGTCACCCAGCTTCACTTCGTAGACGATTGTGCCTTCGAGCCGCGGTTCGGCGCGCCGCCGCAGGCTGATTTCCCCGAGAGGGGTCGCCTGATAGTCGAGTTCCTCGAATTCGAACGTCATCTCGTGTGCGAGGTGATGGTTGTTGTGATGCGGATTTGTTATGGCAGTCAGGTTACGCCATTATGATGTGAATCGCATGATGTGAATCGCATGATGTGAATCTTCATCAGGTAAATCGTCATCAGGTGAATCGCATGAGTCGATTGTGCCGGGTATCATGCGGAAATTGACGGGTGCAGGGAGCGAAGGACGGGTGCGGGAGCGCAGCCCGGGCTCTGGTTCCCACCTGAGTGGCTATAACGAAGAAAGCAGGGAGTGACGGGATGAGTATCAAGAAGTTGTTTGATCTTTCGGGCAAGACGGCCTTGATCACGGGCGGGTCTCGCGGACTTGGACTGCAAATGGCCGAGGCGCTCGGAGAAATGGGCGCAAAGGTCGCGATCACGGCACGCAAGGCCGCAGAGCTCGAAGAAGCGAGCGCGCACCTGTCCAGTTTGGGAATCGAGTCGCTGACGGTGGTGAACGACCTGCAGCAGACCGACACGGTCAAGCCCATGGTGGAGAATGTGCTGAAGGCATTCGGCCAGATTGACATTCTCGTCAACAATGCCGGTGCGGCATGGGGATCGCCGGCCGAGGATCATCCCCTGGATGCGTGGCACAAGGTCATTAATCTGAATCTGACCGCACCGTTTCTGGTCAGCCAGACCGTCGGCAAGCTCAGCATGATCCCGCGCAAGTACGGCAAGATCATCAACATCGCGTCCATTGCCGGACTGGTCGGCACCGAGCCCGGCTTCATGCCGACCATTGCCTACAACTCCAGCAAGGGCGGAGTCGTGAATTTCACCCGTTCGCTCGGTGCAGAGTGGGCAACGCACAACATCACCGTGAATGCCATCGCGCCCGGCGTCTTTCCTTCGAAGATGTCGAAAGGCATGATCGATCGCGCCGAGCAATACATTATGGATCAGACGCCGATGAAGCGCCTCGGCGGTGACGAGGACCTGAAGGGGGTAACGGTGTTGCTGGCTTCGGACGCGTCCGCCTACATGACCGGGCAGATCATCGCTGTTGACGGCGGCTATTGCTCCGTCTAGCGCGGCGGATGAGAGATGCCTGAAAGTGATAGCCGGTCGTTGCCGGAGAATACCCCCGGTTTCGACATGTATATGCCGTTTGCCGAGCTGCTGGGTCTGCGGGTCGGTTACAAGCGTACCGGCGACGTCGGGCTGGAACTCGACCTGCGTGAACAGCACATGAACTCGTGGCGCGTGGCGCATGGCGGTGTCGTGATGAGCATGCTCGACATCGTCATGGGCATGAGCGCCAAGTCGCTCGATGAGACGTCGATCGGCGCGACCACCGTGGAGCTGAAGACCAATTTCATCAAGGCGGCCACCGGGTGTGTTTTCGCGCGCGGACTGGCGCAACGCGCCGGACGTTCGCTGGTGTTTGCCGAAGGCGAGTTGCGCAACGACGCGCAGGAGCTGTTGGCCCGGGCAACCGGTACGTTCAAACTTCGATATCCCGCAAAAGAAAGCGACTGACGATGCCACTAGATCCGCAAGTACAGGCAGTGCTGGAAGCTGCGAAAAAAGCCAACGTTGCCGAACTCTGGCAACTCACGCCGCACGATGCGCGCGCGGAGTACCTGCGCCGAACCACTCGGCTCAAGGTCGATGTCGATATCCACCGGTTCGAGGACCGTGAAATCGATGGCCCGGGCGGGCCGATTCCGATCCGCATCTATACGCCGCGGGAGCTGGAAGAGGGCGAGAAACTGCCCGTGCTCGTCTGGTATCACGGGGGAGGATATGTCATCGGTGATCTGGATACGCACGACTCGGTGTGCCGCGCGCTCGCCAACGAAGCCGATTGTATTGTCGTTGCCGTGGATTACCGGCTTGCCCCGGAGCACAAGTTTCCCTCGGCGGTCGATGACTGCGAGGCGGCGCTCAAGTGGGTGGCGAAGCATGCAAAGGAAATCAACGCCGATGGCACGCGCATCGCGGTAGGCGGTGACAGCGCCGGTGGCAACCTTGCGACAGTCGTTTCGATCCTGGCGCGCGACGCCGGTTTCCCGAACATCGTTTTCCAGCTGCTGATCTATCCGGTGACCGCACCCGAGCCGGAAACGAAGTCCCACCATGCGTTCGCCGAAGGCTATCTGCTGACGCGGAAGACCATCACCTGGTTCTTTACGCATTACCTGCGCAGTTCGAAGGACACGAAGGATTTTCGCTATGCGCCGCTCGAAGCAGATGATCTATCGTCACTGCCGCCAGCGTTGATTATCGTCGAGTACGCAGAGGCAATGATTCATGCCGGCAATCGGGTGCGGCTGTCGAACTATGAGGGCATGGTGCACGGATTCTATTTGATGGGCGGCATGGTAGACGCGTCACGGCGCGCCGTGTCAGAAAGTGCGGCGATGCTGCGCGAGGCGTTCGCGCCTGCCGGAGAATGAGTTCGCTCCCTCTGCCATTCCTCGGCGATTACTTTGAAAGGTCAAGATAATGTCAAACCTCAGCGGGAAGATTGCATGGGTCACGGGAGCGGGCAGCGGCATCGGGCTGGCCGGCGCCAAGGCACTCGCCGAAGCCGGTGCAGTGGTGATCATGAGCGGGCGCCGCAAGGAAGTGCTGGAGCCGGAAGCGGAGAAGCTGCGGATTCGCGGCTTCCAGGTGGATATCGAGCCGCTCGACGTGGCGGACAAGGCGGGCGTGGAGGCGGCAGCGAAGAACATCATTTCGCGCCACGGTAGAATCGATATTCTCGTCAACAGCGCCGGCATGAACGTGCCGCACCGTTACTGGAAGAACCAGACGCCGCAAGGCTGGGACGACGTCATCCGTACCAACCTCGACGGGTCCTTCTATACCACGCACGCGGTACTGCCCGGCATGCGCAAGCGCAAGGACGGGGTGGTCATCAATATTTCGTCCTGGGCCGGCGCCTATCACACCAAGCTCACCGGCGCGGCGTACAACGCCAGCAAGCATGCCGTGATAGCGATGACCGAGACGATCAACATGGAAGAAGCGACCAACGGCATCCGTGCTTGCGCGATCTGCCCGGCGGAAGTGGCAACGCCGATCATGGATCGTCGCCCGGTGCCGCCGAGCGCCGAAGACAGGGCCAGAATGCTGCAGCCGGAAGATCTTGGCGCCACGATCCTGTTCGTCGCGGAATTGCCGCCGCGCGCCTGCATCAACCAGCTCATCATCAGTCCGACATGGAATCGCATGTACGTCGGCGGTCTGGAGAACCCGAAACCCTGAACCGGCTCGATCTGCGCGCCTGGTTGGCAAGGCGGGGATTGTGATGGATGCAGAAATGGTCATCATCGCTGTTCAGGTCAGGTGGCGTGGCGAGGATGATTTGCCGAATTCGGCGCAGAGGCGCCGAAATGCACTCGGCAAGACAACAGCTGGTCGTGGTTGAGCGTCGGCCATAGGGGTTTGTTGCCGGCATCTGGATGCTCGGCGGACGCGAAGGGAGAGCAGCTTCGCCAGGTTGTTGATGGCCACCGTTGCGTCGGTTATGCTGGCCGCCGATACATCGACGATGCTTACTCACCCAATGTGCCCACCACACCTGCTGCGCCTGATCGTTGCCATGGTTCCGGTCGCCGTGTTCGCGACATCCGTTCCGGCACAGGATGCTGAATATGTGCCTGACCCGAAGGCCAATCAACCGTGCGAGGAATGTGGGGTGGTCTTCGAGATCCGGTCAATCACGACCGAGCGGGAAGTTGCCAGAACGATGGAGGAGAGGGCGCCACCGGCCGGCCCGTTCATCAGCTTTCCTCTGAGCCGGGATCCGAAGGCGCGACCGGAGGTTGGGGTGATCGGCAGCAAGGAGATGCGCAAGGAACTCCAGGAAACCCATTACGAAGTCGTCGTGCGTTTTGACGATGACCGTTTCATCCTGCTCGAGGTCAGCGATGTCTCCGGATTCCAGGTTGGGGATCGTGTTCGCGTGCGCCAGAATCGGATTGAACCGGTTAATCGACCCTGAAGCGAAACGGCGGGGTTGCGCGGACATCAGGCACGCTGCTAGCAAACGCAAGATGGTGTGGCGACGACTTCTGGCGGCGGTCTTTCTCTGGCTTGCAGTATTGCCGGTTTCCAGTGCCCAGACGCGCGCGGTGGAAGATGACCAGGATCTGATCAACTGGTACTACGCGGCGACTTACGGGACCGGCATTTACTCTGCGGGTGACAGAACGGTCGGGATTTTGCAGGCGCCGCTGTCTTTTCATTTGCGCGAGAGCAATGAGGAGCAATGGGGTATGCGAATCACGCTCCCTGTTTCGTTCGGATTCTACGACTTCGATCTGGGTGAAGTTGTCGACAACGGGCTGCCGAGCCGCGTGAACACACTAAGCGTTGTCCCCGGGATCGAATTCGAGAAGCAGGTCACCCCGCGCTGGCTGCTGAAGCCATATGTATCGGCTGGTGCCGGCTGGGAGCTGGGCGGCGAGGAATCGGCATGGATTTACGACGCAGGGCTGCGCAGCCGTTATCTCATCGGCGAGCGCAAGCGCAGTATGTTGTCGCTGGTAAACCGCCTGAGTCTGGCCGGCTACTATCCGAGTGGGGGGGCTCACGAGCCGTTCAGCCTGTTCGCAATCGGATTCGATATCGAGATTCCGACCCGCCGCACGCTCTTTAACCGGTCAATCAGGGTGAGTATCCTGCCCGCCTATTACTACTACTTCAAGAAACTCGGATTCTCCGAGGTCAACAACAAGGACAACACAATCCGGGAACAAACCGAACTGATGCTCAGTCTTCTGGCCAAGGAACCGTTCAATGTGTTTGGAATCGATGTCGACCGCATTGGCATTGCGCTTCGCACCAACGAAGACGTCACCGGTTTCAGCGTCTTTACAACGCTGCCGTTCTGAAAGGGTTCAGAGCAGGTTTTCCTTCGTCAGTGCCTTGATCACAACCTTGGCGAAACCGGTGGTTTCTTTCTTCAGGTCGGAAGGCGCGAACGTTTCCGTGGTTCCCGACCAGACCGGCTCGGCGCGGTCCTTCACAAACACAGTGGTTTCGGCGATCACCACATCGTACTGGTGCACGACCGGCGGTTCATAGTAGCCAACCCAGGCGCGCGAATAGAAGCCGTAGTAGTACGGATCGTACCGGGTTGCCAGCGGCGGGCCGGGTTGTGCGGGTGATGATCACCGCGTCGGCGTTGGTTGAGTCGACCGCGGAGCGCAGGATTTCCTTGTCAATCGGGCCATCTTCAGGCACCAGCGTGTAACTTGGCATCGCGCGCACACCCTGTGAGCGTAACTGCGCCGCGAACTCGTCCTCGAACACGCGCCTTACCGACGCCTGTTTGCTGACGCCGACGACGACGAGGCTGGTCATCGTTCCACTGTAATCGGGCGAACGCCAGCTATTGGTCAGGGTTGTCGATGCGCAGCCCGCGGTAACCAGGGCCAGCATCAGAAGAAAAACATGTCGCTTGTTGGCCAATCTCTTCATCATCGTTTCCGCTCTCAGTACGTTCTCGTAGTCATTGTGAATGCATCACGCCATACGAGCGGGCCCGCCGCATTTTCCGGAGGACGGGCCATTCTCTTTCAAGAGTAAACAGTCAGGTCAGCTTGACTACTTGCTTGCCCAGATTTTCGCCCTTGAGCATGCCGATGAATGCCTTCGGCGCAGTTCTGATTCCTTCGGCGACGGTCTCGTGATACCTGATTTTTCCGGCCGCGACCCAGCGCACGAGCTGACCGACAGCCTTCTGATACAGGTCGATTCGGTCGAACACGATAAAACCGCGGACATTGACGCGGTTGACCAGAATCGAACGTATCATCTTCATCCCGTAGGCTTCGGTCGCGTTATAGCCGGATATCAGGCCGCACAGGGCGACGCGGGAAAACGGGTTGAGTACCGCGAGCGAGGTGTCCATGACCTCGCCGCCGACATTTTCGAACAGGCAGTCTACACCGTCGGGGCACGCGGCCTTCAGGTCCTCATAGAGGTTTCCCGCCTTGTAGTCTACGCAGGCATCGAAGCCGAGTTGTTTCACCGCGTATTCGCATTTCTTCGGTCCGCCGGCAATGCCGACAGCGCGGCAGCCTTGCATTTTCGCCAGTTGGCCGACGACGCTGCCCACCGCTCCGGTTGCGGCCGATACCAGCACGGTCTCGCCGGTTTTGGGCGTGCAATGTTCAAGCAAGCCGATCCACGCAGTCGCGCCGGGCATGCCGCAAACGCCCAGGTATGCGGAGAGCGGGACCGCGTTCGGATCCACCTTGGCGATTCCGTCTCCCGCGGAGGTGGCATACAGTTGCCATCCGGTCGACCCGACGACGATATCGCCTTCGTTGAACTTCGGATTCTGGGAGGAGATGACCTTGCCGACGGTGCCCCCGGTCATGACGTCGCCAATCTCGGTGGCGGCCGCGTAGGATTTTCCGGCGCTCATGCGCCCGCGCATGTAGGGGTCGAGCGACAACCAGTGGTTCTGGATCAGGATCTCTCCGGGTTTCGGTTTCGGTATGTCGTTCTCGACGATCTTGAAATCCGACTCCGTTACCCACCCCTCGGGGCGGTTCGCGAGCAGCACCTGCACGTTGCGGTCAGCCATGTTTGCTTCCTCCTGGTCTTGTCTCGTCCTTGTGCCGGATTGTAGAGGCAATACGGCCGGCGTGCGAAATCAGCGGTAACAATTACTGCCGCAAAGGCAGCCATGCGGCGCTAAGCTTCCCGGATCGCCGCGCGGGTATGTCTCCCGTGACACCGTGCATGTTATAAGTCTTCGCTCGGGTCGAATGACAACAAATCTGACAGGGAACGGCCACATGGTATACGCACTGAACGTGTTTAACCTCTTGCCCGGACGTGAGAACGATTACCGGGATTACTCCGTCAAGGCGGGAAAGATAATCTACGGCATGGGCGGACGAGTCGTCAGTTCGGGCTGCAACCCGATTCGCAACCTGCACGGCGACGTGGAACGGCGTTACATGATCGTCGTCGAATTTCCCAGCGAGGCGGTGTTCCAGGCTTTCGTTGACGAAGCCGACAAGCAGCACATCCATCACTTGCGGGAGGATTCCTGCAGCGATTACATCTGGACGCTTTATGAGCCGTGGGACATTCGTGATTGGGTCAGATCCGCGTGACCCGGTGTGGCCACGAGGTGTTGCGCCCGGCATCCTGACGGTGCGGCCCACAACATTGCGTAATTGAAACGGCGTTGCAAATGAAGCAGGGATTGGTGCTGATACCGGGACTACTGTGCGACCATGCCCTGTGGGCGCCGCAGGTGCAGGCCATGTCGGATGTTGCCGATTGCTGGGTATCCCCGCCGCCATCGGAGGACACGATGCAGGCGATGGGGCAGGCGGTGCTACGCGCAGCGCCGTTCGATAGTTTTGCGCTGGCGGGATTGTCGATGGGTGGCTACGTTTGCATGGAGATCATGCGCCAGGCGCCGGGGCGGGTGACCGGGCTTGCTTTGCTCGATACGCGTGCGGCTGCCGATGCGCCGGAAGAAACACAGCGGCGCCGTGACCTGGTGCGCCTGGCGAGAACGGCGCGAAACTTCCAGCCGGTGACCAGATTGATGCTGCCTTTGCTGATGCACCCGTCGCGTCAGGAAGACGCGGCTCTTGTGCAAATCGTGACAGAAATGGCCGAACGTGTCGGCATTGATACCTATGTACGCCAGCAGCAGGCGATCATTTCGCGTCCCGACAGCCGCGACGCGCTACGCAGCGTATGCGTGCCGGCGCTCGTTCTGTGCGGCAGGCAGGATGCGCTCACCAACCTGGCCCGGCACGAGGAGATGGCGGCTCTTATCCCCGGCGCCGAACTCGTCGTCATCGAGGACTGCGGCCATATTTCCACACTGGAACGGCCGGGCGAGGTGACCGCCGCCCTGCGCCGGTGGTGGGAGCGGCTCTGAGTCCCTGCGGTTAAACCGCGCGGAGTTTCTTGACAGGTGCCAACATCATGCAAGGCAGGGCTTTGCCTGCTGCTCGGCCGTTGCGGTGGTTCGGCAACGTCAGCGTAGCGGCGTCAGCACGGCTTGTCGCCCGCCAGCGTAACATCACCCGCCGGTAGCCATGGTAATCGTTGAGCGGATAGTGGAGGGTGCAGCGGTTGTCCCAGAACGCCAGAGAGCCCGGTTGCCAGTGAAAGCGGCAGATGAATTCGGGCCTGATCTGGTGATCGAACAACATTGCGAGCAGATCTGCGCTTTCGCTTTCGGTCCATCCCTCGAAGTGCGTCGTGTGCCCGATGTTGACATACAGCGACTTGCGTCCCGTTTCCGGGTGGGTGCGCACGACCGGGTGTCTGGCAACCAGTACCTTCAGCTGATCGCCGGCGTCACGCTGGCGGTCCTCACGCGTTCTGGACGCTTCGGCTTTGGCCGAGCTGTTGATTCCAACCAGGGCATCCACCTTGTTCCTGATGTCGGCCGGGAGGGTTTCGTAAGCGAGGTACTGGTTCGCGAACAGCGTGTCGCCCCCCGTGGGGGGCGTTTCCAGCGCGTAAAGGACGCTCCCCATCGGCGGGCGTTCAAGGTAGGCGGTATCCGAATGCCACACGCCACCGAAATTCCTTGTTTCATGTTCGTGCTTGATGACCGGCGTCACCAGCGGGTAGCCGGGCAAGCCGGTCAGTTGCGGGTAAGCCATCGGTTCGCCGAATTGGCGGGCGAAGGCAAGCAGTTGCTGCGGGTCGAGCCGTTGATCGCGAAAAAAGATCACCAGGTGTTCGAGAAGCGCCTGGCGGAGCCGGGTGACGATGTCTTCGGACAGTGGCGACGAAATATCGACGCCTGATATTTCGGCGCCGATCACCCGTGCGCCGCTCGAGTCTGCAGCCCTGTCCTCACTATCCAGGTGCTCACCACCCGATGCGCCAGCCAGCGGCTTCACGTCCACGTGCGTCAATGTACTGTCTCGATTGGGAATTTGTCCTACATGCAAACAGATATTAAGCGCCTGTGCCGGCCGATGCACGGCTGTCCGATCATTCAGGCTCATTTTTTCCACCTTCGCTGGCCGCTCGTGCGTCGCCAAAGACTTGCCCAAATCCCCGCCGGGGGGGGAGGACCGTTGATTGCTTAGGTAGGAATCGTTATGGCGGAGCCAATGGGTATCCGACGCAAGTATATGATTTTAAATAATATAATCGGAGGCAACAGAGTTTGCTGCGACTTCCCCGGACGATAAGTGACTTCTCGGGGCTGGTATCGGCGTAAGGCCACGCCGCGAATCGCCGACGAGTATCGAGAATGAAGCTACCGACATCAGTCAATTCCCGCAGTCTTAGATTGGTGCTTTTGGCATTTGCGCTGGTCGGTGGTCTGGCCATCCTGTATGCCAAGACCGAGTCGATCGACCTGCGCGAACCGAACGAGATCGCGAGCCTTTTGCGCGAGCTCAAGGAGCTCGACGGGCGCTGGGACGTCGACGTCTTGCGCGCCAGCGTGGAGTCGGACGTGAATGCGTCTCCGCTGCCTGATCGCAGGGAAGGCGCAGAGGCCACCCTCACGGCGTTGACCGAAGCGGCCTGGAGTACCGGCAGTGTTGCGCTCAACACCGGTTTGGCCGAACTGTCGGCCGAGGTACGCAACAAGGGACGGCTGGTCGAAAAATTCAAGGAGGAACACGCCGCGGCAAAACAGTCGATGGCTGCGTTGCAGCAGCATACTGGCGACCTTGTCGCGCAAGCCACGCAACTCAACGTCGATTCGTCGCGGCTCGAGTATTCCATCGATCAGATCAGGGTGCTTGCTCCCGTGTACTTCCTGCTCGGCCGGGAAGAGTCTTACAACGCTTTGTACACGGCACTATCGAACCTGGAAGCCGCGGCCAGCCGTTATCCACAGGTATTGTTCGCGCAAGCGCGGGTTGCCGTCGACGCAGGGCGTAAACTGCTCGATCACAAGGTGGCGCAGATGCGCATCGCCAGTCAGATCGGCCGCCTGACCTCCGGGCCGCGGCTCGACAACATGGCTAACTCATTCAGCCAGGAGCTCGAAGCGACGATCAATGAGAAGGAGATTTACAGGGTCTTTCTGATTATCTATGCTGCAGCGCTGCTTTCACTGGTGGCCTGGCTAGGCGTCAAGATCAGGGCCGCGAACGTCAGGCTGGAACACCGGGTGCGGGAACGTACCGGCGAATTGTCGGCGGCACTGAAGCAGTTGAAAGAATCCGAAGCACAACTGATACAGTCGGAAAAGTTGTCCTCGCTGGGGCAAATGGTTGCGGGTGTTGCCCATGAGATCAATACTCCGCTTGCCTACGTAAAAAACAGCCTTGGCAGCGTGTCCGAAAGGCTGCCCGAGATTGGCGGCGTGATCGAGGAAACGGAGCGGCTGCTCGGTATGCTGCAATCCGGCGCCAGAGCCGATCCGGCAGCGCTCAACCAGCAATTCAGCACGGTTGCGCAACAGGTGTCCCGCCTCAGGCAGCAGAAAACGATCGACGAACTTCAAGGCCTGGTCGAGGATGGCGTGCATGGGACTACGCAGATGTCGGAGATTGTCGGCAATCTGAAGGACTTCAGCCGGCTCGATCGCAGCAAGATAACGGAGTACAACCTCAACGAGGGTATTACCAGTACCCTGGCGTTGGCAAAGCATCAACTCAAGACGGTTACGGTCGAAAAAGATCTCGGCGACATTCCGTTTGTGCATTGTTCGCCATCGCAAATAAACCAGGTGTTCTTGAATCTGATTACCAACGCTGCCCAAGCGCTCAAACGTGGCAGGGGCGTTATCAAGATTCGTACGCGCCCGCAGGGTGACGGTGTCGCCGTCGACATCGAGGATGACGGAATCGGTATCCCGGCAGAAGTGCTGCCGAAAATTTTCGATCCTTTCTTCAGCACCAAGGATATCGGCAAGGGTACCGGACTTGGATTGTCGATTTCCTACAAGATCATCCAGCAGCACGGCGGCCGCATCGACGTGGAAACAACGGTCGGCAAGGGCTCCCGGTTTACCGTGTACCTG
>LJTS01000016.1 GCA_001304425.1 Betaproteobacteria bacterium SG8_40 | reverse complement strand
CTGTGTCCGCTCTCGCCAGCCCGGCAACAAGGGTGATCAGAGTCGTCTTACCCGCGCCATTGGGGCCGAGAAGCGCGAAAAACTCCCCTTGACTGATTTCGAGATCGATGGACGAAAGTGCCTGCAGCGAGCCATAGGCCTTGCTCACGCCCCGTACTTCAATGGCTGGCAACACGGAACCACTCTTCTTTCAGTTGGTTGTTATGCGACCGATGAGACAGAAATCCGGCGGAGCAACGACGATTACTTTACGCCGGGTTTGTTTCTCACCAAGTTTATTTCACATCGATCGCGATCAGGTCCTCGACCCCGTACAGATCCGTCAGGCTGGTAATGGCGTCGCCAAGATTGGCAAAGCGCACCTCGCCCCCCGAAGCACGCGCTTTGCGCGACCATTCGAGCATCAGGCTCACCGCAGACGAATCAATTTCCTCGGCTTCGGAAAAATCGATGACTTTCCGGGAGCCGCCGAGGCGATCGGCAGCGGCTTCGAGCAATTGCTTCGCGGTGCCCAGGGTAACAGGCCCGCTGACATACAAGCGGTCCCCTTCTTCACGAATCATTACTGGGCCTTCGCCGCAGACACTGCAGCAGCGTTTTTCTCGATCAGGCTCTTCAGCAGGCCATCTATCCCGTTTCGCTGGATTTCCTGTGAAAAGATATTCCGGTAGTTGATGACCAGGCTGGCGCCGTCGATGCGAACATCGAAGACCTTCCATGCGTCGCCTGACAATTGCATGTCGTAATCAACGGTGATCGGTTGCGCCCCTCCGGGCAGGCGGATCAGGGTGTTAACCGTGGCATCGGTTGCTTCCGGGCCTGCGCGCAACGGGCGGTACTCGACAAAGATCGCCTTGAACATGGTAAATGCCGACGCATACGAGCGAATCAGCAGCGCTCGGAACTCCTTGATCAAGGCGTCGCGCTGTTGTGGCGTCGCCTGCCGCCAGGGCCGACCAACCGCAAGCCTGGTCATCCTCGGGAAATCGAAATGCGGCGCGATCTTCTGCTCCATCACTTCGGTGATTCGGTCCAGATCGCCCGCCTGGATTTTCTCGTCGCTGCGAATGATCGACAGAACCTCCTCGATTGTCTGCCTGACCAGTTCGTCGGGCGGAACCGCCGCCGCCGACGCGGACGACATCCCCAGTAAAAGGGCCAAAAGCGCGAACGCGAAACGGTATCTCATGTACGTCCTCATGTTTGATTCTCCCTATGTAGCGAGTTCAGCGAAAAACGCTTTCAGTCGCCCGACCCGCCTTCAGCGGCTTTGCCGTACAGGAACTGCCCGATCACCTTTTCAAGCACGATCGCCGACTGCGTCAACCTTACACGGTCGCCGTCCTTGAGCAATTCGACATCGCCGCCCCCGTCAATCCCGATAAACTGGTCTCCGAGCAAGCCGGAAGTCAGGATTGACACCGAGCTGTCTTTCGGAAACTCATAGCGCTTGTCGATGCGCATGATCACCCTCGCACGCAACACTTCATTGTCAAACGCAATTTGCTCAACGCGGCCCACCACCACTCCGGCGCTTTTGACCGGTGCTCGTGCCTTGAGTCCGCCGATATTGTCGAAGTCCGCCGTAATCGTATAACCGTCTGACACGCTGACCGAACTCGCGTTCCCCACTTTAAGAGCGAGCACGAGCAACCCGATCAGCCCAGCCGTGACAAATATCCCTACCCATAAATCAACCGTCGTGCGCTGCATGGTTCAGACCCCAGTAAACATGAAAGCGGTGAGAATAAAGTCGAGCGCCAGAACCGCCAGCGCCGAAGTCACCACCGTGCGCGTTACGGCGTGGGAAACGCCCTCCGCCGTCGGCGGCGCATCGTATCCTTCGAACACGGCGATCGCAGTCACCGCGCCGCCAAACACGACGCTCTTGATCACGCCATTCAGAATGTCATCCCGCAAATCGACATTTGACTGCATCTGCGACCAGAACGCACCGGCATCGACACCGATGACGACCACTGTAATCAGATAGCCCCCGAACACCCCCATCGCGCTGAAAATCGCCGCCAGAAGCGGCATTGAGATAAAGCCACCCCAGAACATCGGCGCCATCACCCGGGCATAAGGATCGACCGCCATCATCTCCATCGCCGACAGTTGCTCCGTTGACTTCATGATGCCGATCTCTGCCGTGATCGCAGAGCCCGCCCGGCTTGCAAACAGCAAGGCTGACACAACCGGTCCCAGTTCTCGCACCAGGGACAGCGCGACCAATGTACCCACTGCCTCGGCTGAACCGTATCGCTTCAATGTTTCGTATCCCTGCAATCCCAGAACCAGGCCGACGAACAGACCCGACACAATAATGATGATCAGCGACAGGGTTCCGGCAAAGTAGATTTCGTCGATCAACAAACGAAATCGGCGAAAGGTCGTGACCGAACGCAACAGAACGATGCCCATGAACCGGCTGGCCGCCCCGAGCCGCCACACGCCATCTACAGTGAGGCGCCCGATCAGACGCACGCCACGCAACAGTGCGGTGATCATTCAGCCTCCCAAGCCAAGATCGGCGTCATAGTCCCCGGCCGGGTAATGGAAGCGCACGGGACCGTCGACGTGTCCATCGACGAACTGCCTGACGTAGGGCTCGTTCGATGCCCGCATTTGCTCTGGCGTGCCCTGGGCGACTATTTCCCCGTGCGACAGAAAGCAGACGTAATCAACGATCTTGAACGACTCCTGAACATCGTGCGTGACAACGATCGAGGTCGCACCCAAAGCCTCGTTGAGGCGCCGGATGAGATTGGCAATCACTGCCATGGAAATCGGGTCAAGTCCTGTGAATGGCTCGTCATACATGATGAGGTTGGGGTCTAGCGCGATGGCGCGAGCCAGAGCGACACGGCGCGCCATACCCCCCGATAACTCGGCCGGTTTGAGTGCATGCGCGCCGCGTAAACCGACCGCATGCAATTTCATCAAAGCCAGATCCCGGATCATCGGTTCGGGCAACTGCAGGTGCTCGCGCATCGGAAAGGCCACGTTTTCAAACACCGACAAATCGGTAAAGAGCGCACCGAACTGAAACAACATCCCCATGCGCCTGCGGGCGGCGTAGAGTTTCGCATGAGACATGGTTTCGACCGCTTCGCCGTCAAACCGCACGCTGCCCTTTTGCGCCCTGATCTGCCCGCCGATCAGCCGCAGCAGCGTCGTCTTGCCCGAACCGCTGCCACCCATGATGGCAACTACCTTGCCCCTCGGAAACGCAATGCTGAGATTCCGCAATAAAGGGGTCTTGTTATACGAGAAATCGACGTGGTCGAATTCAACCAGCTGTTCAGGCGGCACTTTAAGTCTTTGAGTTTGGCGACTAGCGCTGGCATTCTAACGGACATGAGCGCTTCGCGCAGTGGAGTCGCCCTGTGCGCCGCACCGGATCGCCTTGCCGTTTCAGCCATTTGACCTGATTGAACCCGATTGCTCAAACCGGACACCCTTTGAAATGAATACCGCCCTGCCCGCCTTGCGGTTCGACAAACTGACCAAGCGTTACGGACAGACCGAGGCCGTTTCGTCGCTGACTTTGACTGTCGATAAGGGCATGACGTTCGGGCTCGTAGGCGCAAACGGTGCCGGCAAGACAACATTGATCAAGTGTTTGCTGGATTTCTGTGAAGTCGACAGCGGAAACGTGGCCGTTTTTGGCGTGCCTGCCACGAAAACCGAGGCCCGCCAACGGCTGGCGTTCCTTCCCGAGCGGTTTACTCCGCCCCATTACCTCACCGGGCAGGATTTCCTGCGCTTCATGGCCCGGATGTATTGCCGCAAATTCGATCCCGAAACATGTGCGAATACGCTCGCCGATCTCGACCTCGACAGCGACGTGCTCGCCAAACCCGTACGGACGCTATCCAAGGGCATGACGCAGAAACTGGGGCTCGCCGGCTGCCTGCTCAGCGCCCGCGACCTGCTGGTCCTGGATGAGCCCGGCAGCGGGCTGGACCCTAAAGCCCGCGCGTTGTTCAAGGCCGCACTCGGGCGCGCTCAATCGGCCGGGCGCACCATCTTCCTGACTTCGCATACACTGGCAGATGTTGATGAAATCTGTGATCGAATCGCAGTGTTGCATCGAGGCGGTCTGCGATTCAGCGGCAGCCCAAGTGACCTCAAGGATCAACAGGGGGCGAGCACTCTGGAGCAGGCCTTCCTAAAGTCCATTGGAGAAACCTAGCGCAAGCCTATGAACCGCAAGGTTTTTGTGGCATGATTATTGCCTTTGCGCAAGGTATGCGCTGACCTGACAAAACAGACGTGAATACTCACACACAAGATAACAAACCGGATCTGCTCATTGTCGATGACGATCCGCTGATTACCGATACGCTCGACTTCGTGCTGGGCAAGGACTACAACGTGCGCGTGGCCGAGTCGCGTGCGCAAGTCAAGAGCCTGCTGCGCCAGTTGGACAACCCACCTCAGTTGGCCTTGATCGACCTGGGCCTGCCACCCGCGCCACATCGGCCAGACGAAGGATTTCACCTGATCACCGAATTGCTGGCCGTGTCGCCATCGATGAAGATCATCGTGCTGTCGGGCCAGACTGACGAGTCCAACGCACGTTATGCCCGTACGCTCGGCGCAATGGAATTTGTCGCCAAACCGGCTGAACCCGCCGTTCTCAAGTCACTTCTGGCAAACGCGCTGGAAGTCACAGCCGTAGAGCAGCACGCCGGTACGTCCAGGACCGGACTGATCGGCAACGGGCCGGCAATCGCGAAACTGCATCAACAGATCGAGCAGTACGCCGGCTCGATTTTCCCGGTGCTGATCGAGGGCGCTTCGGGTAGCGGCAAGGAACTCGTCGCCAACTCGCTTCATGCCCAAAGCCCGCGCAGCGACAAGCCGTTCCTTGCGCTGAACTGTGCCGCCATCTCACCGACGCTGGTAGAACCCACTTTGTTCGGCTACAGCAAAGGAGCATTTACCGGCGCAACGACCGCGCGCTCCGGCTATTTCGAAGATGCCCGCGACGGGACGCTCTTTCTCGATGAAATCGGCGAGCTTCCCCTTGAACTCCAGGCCAAGTTGTTGCGCGTGCTGGAGAACGGCGAGTTCCAGCGCGTCGGCGAAACCCAAAGCCGCAAGAGCAATGCACGGGTCATTGCCGCCACCAACCGTGATCTGCGAAGCGAGGTAAGGGAAGGACGCTTCCGGGCGGATCTCTACCACCGCCTGTCGGTGTTTACCGTCCAGGTCCCGCCGCTGCGCGACATGGGGGACGACAAACTGTTGCTGCTCGAGCACTTCGCGCGATTTTACGCGCAGGAGAGCGGGGTCGAGCCATTTATGCTCGATAGCGATGCCGCCAGGCTATGGCTCGATTACGGATTCCCCGGAAACGTGCGGGAGTTGCGCAACATCGTGATCCGCTTGTGCACCAAATACCCCGGCAAGAACGTGACGCCGGACCAGCTGCTCAATGAACTCGACTGGGAGGACACCGACGCTGACGTGACCTCCCCGGCACATGCCATGACGGAATCGACCGACGCAGCCCGCCAGCGACTGCAGAACGACAACAACTTTCAGCTCGATCAGATGCTGAAGAATCTCGAGCGCAGCTATGTCGAAGCAGCGCTGGATATTACCCACGGGAATCTGAGCAAGGCCGCCAGAATGCTGGGCATCCATCGCACAACCTTGTATAGCCGCATGCAGAGTTACGAACAGGTGCCGCGGGAAGACAAATAAGCATGTACTACGGCTTCTTCGGCCTGTCGCAGCCGCCGTTCAAGATCACGCCGGATACGGACATGTTCTTCGACGGCGGCAATCGCGGCGCGATCCTCGAAGCGCTGATCTACGCCATCTCGCAGGGCGAAGGCATCATCAAGGTAACGGGTGAGGTAGGCAGCGGCAAAACCATGCTGTGCCGCATGCTGCAAACGCGGCTGCCAAACAACGTCGAAACCGTGTATCTCGCCAACCCCAGTGTTTCGCGCGACGAGATCCTGCACGCGATCGCGTTCGAACTGCAACTGACGGTACCGAAAGACGCCAACCGCATCGAAGTGATGCACCGGATCAACGATTACCTCCTGGAGCGCCACGCCGAGCGCAAACAGGTCGTGCTGTTCGTCGAGGAGTCGCAAAGCATGCCGCTCTCTACGCTCGAAGAAGTGCGGCTGTTGTCGAATCTGGAAACCAATCACCACAAACTGTTGCAGATCGTGTTGTTCGGACAGCCCGAACTCGACGAGAATCTGCGGCTGCCCGAGATTCGCCAACTGCGCGAGAGAATTACGCACAGCTTTACGCTTGCACCTTTCGCCGCAACCGATGTCGGCCCTTACCTCACCTTTCGCCTGCGGGCGGCCGGCTACCGCGGACCGGACCTGTTCAATGGCCGTGTCGTAGACTACATCAGCCGTGTCAGCGAAGGCCTAACCAGGCGGGTCAACATCATTGCCGACAAGGCCCTTCTGGCGGCATTCGCCGACGGCACGCACAACGTAACCCTCAAGCACGCCAAAGCAGCGGTGCGCGACACCGAGTTTGCCGGCGCCACCGCGACTGCGGGACTGCCCTGGGGCTACATCATTCCCGGTGTGCTGATCGGCTGCGCCATCGGCGTAGTGGCGCTGATCGCCTACCAGCAATTCAATCAGTTTCTGTCAGGAAACCGCAGCGTTGCCGTCAGCAGCTTCAATAACCAGGTTGGGTACGCGCCGGCTTTATCCGAACCGGTGATGGCCCGGCAGCAATCCGACGAGACCGCAACCCAGCAGCAATCCGTGCCGGAATCGGCAGCAACCTCCGTCGACCTTGCATCACAGCAGCCCGAGCCCGCCGACGCGGCACTGCGCGAATCGAACGATTCATCGATGCCGGCAGCTGACGACCTGTTGGAACAGAGATTGCGTGAAACCAGCCAATGGCTTGCTGAGACCGATGACGAACGCGTCACCATCCAGCTGCTCGGTACGTTCGACGCAGATCTATTGCGGAGCGACTTAAGAAATCTCGCCAATCTAATTGATCTGGAAAGGGTTTTTGTGTACCGTACCGTCGCTGGCTCGCGGCCCTCTTTCACCGTCTTGTTCGGGACTTACGTGACACGCTCGGACGCGCTGCGGGCAATAGAAACCTTACCCGGCGAGTTGAGAGCAAACGGCCCCTATTACCGGACGATAAACGGTATAAAAGCCGAAATTGCGCGCAACAGCGGCTAATGAATGATTTGTTTTCCGGATTGCGAGAACCGGGTGATTCGTCCCAACCGAATTGAGGTGGTTAGCATTGATCAGCGACAGAGGTGACGCAGGGATGGCAGTGAGCGCGAATCCGGCGGCGTTGAGCACTGCCTCGCAAGCAGGCTCGCCGCGCCCCTCGATGCAGGTATGCCTCGGTTTACTGCTGACCATCGCATTGCTGGGCTCATGTGCGACCTACAAGCCCACGGTCCCGCCGTCCGAAGGACACCTGAGCAGCGATACCGTGCCGGTGACGCCTGCCGATGAAGAGATCCTGCCGCCGGTGACCGTGAGTGATTTCGTTCCCCCGCCCAAGCCGCAGGTCAAGCTGCCGACTTACAGCGTGGTCGTGACCCAGGTACCGGTACAGGAGCTGCTGTTCGCACTGGCGCGCGATACACGCCAGAACATCGATGTGCACCCTGACGTCCAGGGCGTGGTCAGCATCAATGCCATCGACGAAACCTTCCCGGCGATACTGGACCGCATCGCGGGCCAGACAAACATCCGCTACCGGACCGAAGGCAAGACTATCATCGTCGTCGCGGACACGCCTTATTTCAAGACCTACCGGGTTAACTACGTAAACGTCAACCGCAACTCGAAGGCCACCGTCGGCGTCAGTGGCGATGTCGCCTCGTCCTCCGTGGGCGAAACGTCCAGCACATCGAACTCCGGCTCGTCGGAGACGACCATCGGCTCCAACTCCGAGGTGGATTTCTGGGGCCTGTTGCGCACCAACCTGATGAGCATACTCTCCGCTACCAACGCGTTGAGCGAGACACAGGACCAGAAAGCGGTGCGTGCCGAGGCCAGACAAAGAGCGCGCCAGGAGCGCATCGCGCAGGCCGAAGCCGTGGCCGGCGCCGGCGGCGACGCCGCCGGCCTGTTCAACACGGCGTTTGGCGAAGCGCTGAGAGCCGATGTACAAAGCGAGGATGAGATCATCGTCAACGCCGTCGCCGGCACCGTCACCGTACTGGGTTCGGAAAAACAGCACCGACTGGTGCAGGCCTATCTTGACGGCGTCACAACTTCCACCCAGCGCCAGGTCCTGATCGAAGCCACGATTGCCGAAGTGCGGCTTTCGAATTCCTATCAGGCCGGCATTGACTGGAGCAGCCTCAGCATCGGCAGTGGCTGGTCATTCGAGCAACAATTGTTGGGCGGCAGCCTGAGCACGGCGCCGAGCATGGTCGTCGGCTACTCCAACCCGTCATCCAATGGTTCTAGCATTGCCGCTTCACTGAGAATGCTCGAGCAATTCGGCAACACGCGGGTATTGTCGAGCCCGAAGATCATGGCCTTGAACAACCAGCCGGCACTGCTGAAGGTCGTCGACAATGTTGTCTACTTCGAGATTGAGGTGGACACCCAGACAACGTCAGGAAGCAATGTTCCGATTCTTACCACCTTCGATACCACGGCGCGAACCGTGCCGGTTGGCCTGGTCATGTCCGTGCTGCCTCAGGTAGCCGAGACCGGCATGGTCAGCCTCACGGTGCGGCCCACCATCTCGCGGGTGATCCGCTTCGTGCCCGACCCCAATCCGGCGCTGGCGAGCGCGGGAGTCGAGAATCTGGTTCCCGAAATTCAGGTGCGCGAAATGGAGTCGATGCTGCAGGTTGGCAGCGGCCAGACCATAGTCCTTGGCGGGCTGATGCAGGACGACGTGCGGCGTGACCGCGACCAGGTTCCGTTCGTCGGATCCGTTCCCACGGTCGGGGACGTATTCGCCTATCGCGACGAGGAAGTCACCAAGTCCGAGCTCATCATCTTCCTCAAGCCCACGGTGGTCGCCAATCCAAGCCTCGACAGTGATGAGTTGAGATTTCTGCAGCGCTTTCTTCCAACCATCGACCCGACCGGCAAGAATCCATGAGTCTGCTGCTTCAGGCACTGCAGAAGGCGGCCAAAAATCGCGGTGAAGATCCGGAGAACCGTTCGACGGAACCGGAATCTGACGCCAGTTTGTCGCTGGAGCCGCTGGCCGAGCCGAAATTGAGCGATGAGCGCCAGCCGCCGATCGACGATGAGGAGCAGCGGCAAATCGACAGCGGCATCGAACCGGTCAGCGAACCGCAGATCGAACCATTGTCCTCACCAGCCGACGCCGCGGGTGTCATGCGCGCCAATGAAGCGCGCAGTTATTCGGCAGTGGACTGGGCGCGTGACCATTACATGATCACCTTTCTCGCATCCGCCGCGCTGGTTGCGATCTTTTACGGCCTCTACGTCTACATCCAGATCTCGAACCCGGCGCTGTTTCGCGCACCGCCACCACCGGTTCCCGCCCCCATGCAAACGGCGGCCGCACCCGCCACGATGGCCGCAAGTGAGCCGCCGCAGGTATCCGGCATGCCGGACTCTAACTTGCCCGCCGCCGAACAAAGGCAGAACGCAATGGCGGGCCCTGTGCCGGCAGCGAACGCTGACGCATCAAGGCCCCCGCAGCAGGCGGGAGCCGGCTCGACCAATCAGGCGAACTCGTCGAGCGAAATCAAGGCGGCTGTGTCGGCAGAGCAGCAACCACCTTCCAATGTACGGCCGGCAGCACCGGCGCGCCAACGCAGCGCTCAGCGCGCTGCGCCAGCGGCGAGCGCCGAGAGCAGGACCTACAGTGATGGTGTTGAGGTCGTCGAAATCCCCGCGTCGCCGAGCATTGCCGCGCTGCCTCAGCCGGAAAAGCCGACCAATCAGCGCAGCATCGAAGTGCAGCGCCAGGATACCGGCCTGCCGCCAATCGACCCGCAGTTGATAGCGGCCTACGAAGCGCTGCAACTGGGCAACTACGAACAGGCGGCAACACTCTATGGCAAGGTTCTCGTTCGAGCGCCGGCTAACACCGATGCAATGCTCGGTCTGGCGGCGATCGCCTGGAAACAAGGCCGCCCGGACGCGGCGAGCGGGTACTACGCGAGCGTACTCGAGCTCGACCCGCGCAACACGCACGCACAAGCCGGCCTCATTGCGATTCTGGGTAACGCCGACCCCGTTGCGGCAGAAACCAGACTGAAGGAACTGATCGGTCGCGAACCGTCGGCATTCCTGTATTTCACGCTAGGCAACCTGTACGCCGACCGGAAGCTCTGGTCGCAGGCGCAACATGCTTACTTCCAGGCGTATCAACTCAACCCGGACAACCCGGATTACGCGTTTAACCTCGCGGTTGGGCTCGAGCATCTCGGACAATCGCGCCCGGCTCTTGACTACTACCGCAAGGCACTCGACCTGTCGTTCAGGAAAGGGCGGGCGAACTTCGACCAGGAGCGGGCGATCGAGCGTGTCGGCCAACTCTCTGCGCGAGTCAAATAGAGTTTAGGCACACAAGATGGCCGAGCAACGCAAGAAGCTCCGCCTGGGTGAGTTACTCGTCCAGCAGGGCCTGATCACCCAGGACCAGCTGCGGATCGCGCTCACAGAGCAAAGCGTCCAGAAAATCCCCATCGGGCGCCTGCTGGTGCGCCTCGGTTTCGTTACCGAGGCAGTGATTCGCGACATCATGGCGCGAACCATCGGCCAGGAAAGCATCGACCTGAACCAGGTGCTGGTCGATGCCGAAGCACTCAGCCTGGTTCCCCAGGAATTCGCACGGCGCCACCGGTTGCTGCCCATCGCTTTCGATGCCGATCAAAGCCAGTTGATGGTCGCCATCACCGAAGTGTTCAATCTGGCGGCGCTGGACCAGTTGCGCGCCATGGTCGGCGCCCGGGTACAGATCAAGACCGTTCTCGCAGGCCAGGCACAGCTCGATGAGTTCATCGACCAGTTCTACGGATTCGAGCTCTCCGTGGACGGCATTCTGCGCGAAATCGAAACCGGCGAAGTCGACTACCAGAGCCTGCAACAGGAAGGCGGCGACGAGTACACGCAGCCGATCGTGCGCCTGGTCGGCGCACTACTGGTCGACGCGGTCAAACGCGGCGCGTCCGACCTTCACTTCGAGCCCGAGTACGCTTTCTTGCGCGTGCGTTACCGTATCGACGGGGTACTCGAACAGATCCGCAGCCTGCACAAGAACTACTGGGCCGGCATCGCCGTTCGGCTGAAAGTCATCAGCGGCATGAACATCGCTGAAACGCGCGCGCCCCAGGATGGCCGCATCTCGCTCAACCTCAACGGCCGTCCGGTGGACTTCCGGGTTTCTACCCAGCCGACCATCTGGGGGGAGAACATCGTCTTGCGCGTGCTCGACCGGGAAAAGTCGATCATATCCCTCGAGCAGATGCGCCTGACCAAGGACGTCATGGCAAAGCTGAACCTGATGCTTGCCAGGCCGGAAGGCATACTCATCATTACCGGGCCCACCGGGAGCGGCAAGACAACCACTCTGTATTCGATGCTGGCCAAACTGAACGTCGAGTCGGTCAACATCATGACGCTGGAAGACCCGGTGGAATATCCGGTAGCGCTGATGCGCCAGACCTCGGTAAACGAGTCCGCCCGCGTTGACTTCGCCAGCGGCATTCGATCGATAATGCGCCAGGATCCGGACATAATTCTGGTGGGCGAGGTGCGCGATCGGGATACGGCGGAAATGGCATTCCGCGCGGCGATGACCGGGCACCAGGTGTTCACCACCCTGCACACCAACTCGGCGCTTGGAACCTTCCCCCGCCTGCTCGATATCGGCATCGCGCCGGACATCATGGCCGGCAACATCATTGGCATCATGGCGCAACGGCTGGTGCGCACGCTGTGCAACCATTGCAAGGAGGCCTATGAACCCAATACCGAGGAGCGCTTGCTGCTCGGAACCAGTCCCGACGCGGAACTGAAGCTGTATCGCCCGGCCGGCTGCGTACGATGCAACAACCGTGGCTACAAGGGCCGTACTGCGGTCATGGAGATCCTGCACATGGACGCTGACATGGACGAGTTGGTGGCGCGCCGCGCTTCCCCCAGGGAACTGCGCGAAGCGGCCGTTTCCAAAGGCTTCCGCTCCCTGGCCGACGAAGGCCAGCAACGCGTCATCGATGGCACCACCAGCCTGTCAGAAGTCGCGCGGGCCATTGACCTGACCTCGCGGGCGAGTTGACCCGGTACCTGCGTCGAGCACATGCCATCGTTCCAGTACAAGGCGATTGATCGCGAAGGGCACAAGGCCCGGGGCCGGCTGGACGCCTTTAATGAGGTCGACCTCGAACTGCGCCTGCGCAAGATGGGACTCGACCTCATTACCTCTCGGGCCCTGGCACACAACGCGCCAACCATCGGCAGCAGCAGCATCACGCGCCAGGACCTGATCACCTTCTGTTTCGACATGGAGCAGATTTCGCGCGCCGGCATCCCACTGGTGGAAGGACTGCGCGATCTGCGCGACGGCCTGGACAACCCGCGATTTCGCGAAGTGCTGACATCGACACTGGAAGACATTGAAGGCGGCAAGACGCTGTCCGAGTCCCTGGCCGCGTTTCCGCAAGTCTTCAACAAGGTCTTCATCAGCCTCATCCGGGCCGGCGAACTGTCTGGCCAGCTGACCGAAGTATTCGAGAATCTCGGCACCACGCTGCGCTGGCAGGACGAACTGATCGCTCAAACACGCAAGCTGCTGATCTATCCAGCGATGGTGTTCTTCGTCGTCGGCGCCGTTGTCATTTTCCTGCTTCTGTATCTGGTACCGCAAATCGTCGGCCTGCTCAAGACAATGGGGCTGGAACTGCCGCTGCAAACACGCATCCTGATCGCGCTTTCCGAATTTACCGCCAGTTACTGGTATCTGTTGCTGATCGTCCCGGTCGCTTTGATCAGCACCTTCACCATCGCCGTGCGTACCAGCCCGCGCATGAAGTACGCCTTTGACTATCTGCTGTTGCGCATGCCCGTCATTGGACAGATTCTGCAAAAAATCCTTCTGGCGCGCTTTGCAAACTTTTTCGCGCTGATGTACCGCTCCGGCATCACGGTGCTCGAAGCCATGCGCACCAGTGAAGACATCGTCGCCAACGGCTATGTGGCAGACGGCCTGCGCCGGGCCGGCCAGCAGATCAATGCCGGGGAAAACCTTTCGGAGGCATTCCAGAATCTCGGCATGTTCCCGCCTCTCGTGGTACGTATGCTGCGCGTTGGTGAAACCACCGGCGCGCTGGACACAGCGCTGATGAATATCACCTATTTCTACAATCGTGACGTCAAGGAATCGGTCGACAAGGCGCTCAAACTTCTGGAGCCCTCGTTGACGCTGTTTCTGGGCATCATCCTTGCGTTGATCCTGTTTTCGGTGCTCACCCCCGTTTACGACATACTCGGACAACTGGATATCTAACACCGACATGGCAGCCAAGATTCTCGCTTGTATATCCGGAAAGGGCGCTACGGTTGCCCGCTGGCAGCGTGGCGCCCTGGCGGGCCTGCGCCGCTTCCCCGACAGCGAGAAGGGCTGGTCCGAGTTCGAGGATTACCTGAGCCGCGCGCCCAGGTCGACCATCAGCATCATGGTCGACTCCATCGACGAGGATTACCGTACCGAAACGCTGCCCCACGCCTCTGGCAGCGACCGCGCGCAACTGGTCACGCGCAAACTGCGTCAGCTTTTCAGGGCAACGCCTTTCACTGCCGCCAGCTTGCAAGACCGATCGAAAGGCAAGCGCCGCCAGGACCAGTATTTGTTTGCCGCCGTCACGCGACCCGATTTGCTCGCCCCATGGCTTCGCGTAGTCAATACGCTGCGCATTCCGATTTCGGGAATCTATCTGCTGCCCGTCGTCACGCTCGATGCTTCCGGGCGGCTGAACATCAAGCGCCCCAATCTTCTGATCGTCAGCAAGAACGAATCGGGCCTGCGGCAGACATTCTGCAAGCACGACAAGATGCGCATCAGCCGGCTGACGCCTTCGCAGGAAGACAGTTCGGAAAGCACCGGTTTCTACGCGGAAGAAATCAACAGCACGCGTATGTATCTGGACGCGCTCACGGTCACGCACGTCGATGACATCGTTACCGTGCTGGTGCTCGATCATGACGGTTCGCTCGCCGGCCTGGAGCCAGCGATCACCCAGGATCGTAGCAACATCGAGTGCGTAAGGCTGGGGCCCGCCGAACTGGAGAGCGGGCTTGGCGCGAAAGCCACCGACATGGCCCAGTTCGCCGACGCACTGCAACTGCACCTGCTGGCCACGGCACGTCCCGCGCTCAATCTCGTGCCGCCGACCATGAAAACGCGGCTGCAGATCCATGTGCTCAGGAAAATCGTTTACGCGGCCTCCGCTGCTGTCCTCGGTTTCGGAGTGCTATGGTCGCTGGTCAACACCCTGCTGATGGTCAAGACCGATCGCGAAATCGCGCAGCTGGAGCAACAGACCCGAAGCTACCAGACACAATATCAGGCGGTCACCCAGCGGTTCCCGGAAGCGCCCGCCACTTCCGACGTGCTGCGCAACAGCGTCGAGGCGGCAAAGAGAATCAATCAGATGCGGCAAACGCCCCGTGTGCTGATGTTCGTTCTTGGCAAAGCCTTGAATCAGTCGCCGAACATCGGCCTGGAGAATATCGAATGGGTTCACGGCGATCCCGACGTCGTGCAGACAGGCCCACAGCCCCTGGATGCGTCCGAACACCTGGTAAACGGCATTGGTCAGTTCGGCATCATCGGCGCCGAGGTTCTGTCTTACGCAGGAGATCACCAGGCCGCCCTGCGCGATATTCGCCTCTTCACCCGCCAGCTTGCCGCTGATCCGCGCGTCGCCCAGGTCGAGGTCATTCGTTTACCGCTCGATCTGGATCCGAACGCCGGCCTCAATGGCAGTACCGCCAGCCAACAAACCTCGCAATCGGCACCATTCGCGATCGCGCTGGTGCTGCACCAGGACGGGGGAACGCGTTGAAGTTCGAACGCACAGACCTCGCGCCGCTGCGCTCACCCATCGCTGCGCTGATCGTCTCGCTGGTGCTGAGCGTGCTGTTGATCAACTACTCGGGTGAAAAGCGCTCGACCAACGCGCAGCGCATGCTGGAAGTGAGCGCCCAGGCAGACGCCTCAAAAAAAAGGTATCAGGACTCGGACCTGGAAAAAGAAATCATCACACAGTATCTGCCGCAGTACAGGGAACTGGAACAACGCGGTTTCATCGGCTCGGAAAACCGGATAAACTGGATCGACGCTTTGCGCATTGCCGATCAGCAGGTCGGGAATTTCGGTGTGCAATACCAACTGAGCGCTCAGGGCCCTTACAAAGGCGTGCTGTCAAACGACCCGATCGCGTCTCGTCTGCGTCGCTCGACCATGGATATTCGCTTCAGCGTAGTGCA
>LJTS01000015.1 GCA_001304425.1 Betaproteobacteria bacterium SG8_40 | reverse complement strand
CGTCAACGCGCTTTTTTACGACCCGACGAGCGAAGAGATCATCGACTACTGCGGCGGACTGGCCGACCTCAAGGAGCGCAAACTGCGCATGATCGGAGACCCGGCGGCACGCTATCGGGAAGACCCGGTACGCATGCTCAGAGCGGTTCGGCTGGGGGCGAAACTGGGGCTGGAAATCGAGACCGGGACGCGCGCGCCGATCAGCAAACTCGCTTTCCTTCTCGAAAGCGTACCTGCGTCGCGATTGTTCGAGGAAATGCTGAAGTTATTGCTGTCGGGCGGATCCGTGCAGTGCATCAAGCAGTTGCGCGAGCGGGGCCTGCATCATGGCCTGTTGCCGATGCTCGATGTCATTCTCGAACAACCGCTGGGCGAGCGCTTCGTGATGCTTGCCTTGCAGCGCACGGACGAGCGTGTGCGCGACGACAAGCCGGTGTCCCCGGGATTTCTGTTCGCGGCGTTGCTCTGGCACGAGGTGCTGGCAGCGTGGAGAGCGGGCGAGGCCTCCGGCAAGAGCACGATGCTTGCGCTGTTTGAAGCCATTGACCGTGTCATCGAGGATCAATCCGGTAATCTTTCCATACCCCGGCGTTTTACTACCGACATGCGCGAGATATGGGTGCTGCAGGCACGCCTTCTCAATCGTTCCGGCAGGCGCCCATTCGCACTGCTGGGCAATCCGCGATTTCGCGCTGCCTATGACTTCCTGTTGTTACGTTGCGAGAGCGGCGAACTGGACCCGGAGATCGGTCAGTGGTGGGAGCGGTTCCAGCACGCCGGTGAAGACGAGCGCAAGAGCATGCTTGTAGCGGGGTCCAGCGGCCGCCGCCGGCGCCGCCGGCGCAAACCGGGTAGTTCGCGCACTGGTGCCGACGACGGGCAGGAGGAGAGTTGATGCGACAAGAGGTAGCGGAGCGCGCCTTTATCGGCATCGGTGCCAATCTTGGTGAACCGGCGTCGACGGTACGACGTGCCATTGCCGCGATAGCGTCCGTTCCCGACACGGAATTGATTGCGTCATCCTCACTGTACCGGACGACGCCGGTCGGCTTTCTTGAACAACCCGATTTCGTGAATGCCGTAGCGGAAGTCGAAACGTACCTGGACCCCGTTGCGTTCCTCGACCAGCTTCTCCTCATCGAGGCTCAATTTGGCCGGGTGCGCGGGGCACGCAACGCACCGCGCACCCTGGATCTCGATTTGTTGCTGCACGGCAATCGGCAGATGAGTTCGCCGCAGCTGACGCTGCCGCATCCGCGCATGGCCGAACGTGCCTTCGTGCTGGTGCCGCTTGCGGAGATAGCGCCCGATGCCGCCGTCGGCACGCTTGGAACCGCGGCGCATTTACTGCGCAGGATCTCTGACCGCGGCGTGAACTGCCTGAACGAAGCCGGCGACCTGCTCCCGTCCGGCGCCGGCTGAACCGGTTCGTAAACCGTGACCCTGCCCGAACATTACCGTTACGTCGTTGTCGAGGGGCCGATTGGTGCCGGCAAGACCAGTCTGGCACGGCGCCTCGCGCAGCACCTTGGTGGTGAGCTGTTGCTGGAAGCGCCGGACGAGAACCCGTTCCTCCCGAAGTTTTACGAAGAGCCCGCGCGTCACGCTCTGGCAACACAGCTGTTTTTTCTTTTCCAGCGTATCCAGCAGTTGCGTGACCTGAAGCAGATCGACCTGTTTGGCGGCGTCACTGTTTCGGATTTTCTGTTTGACAAGGATGCGCTGTTCGCGCGTCTCAATCTCGCTGACGAGGAGTTGCATCTGTACCAGCAGATCTACGGTCAGCTCGCGCCGCAGGCGCCGGTGCCGGATCTGGTTATCTATCTCCAGGCATCGCAGGAACGCCTGGTGGAACGGGTCAAACGTCGCGACAAAAGTTATGAGCGCAGTATCGACGAGCGCTATCTGAGCCGTCTTGCTGACGAGTACCGGCGTTTCTTTTATCAGTTCGACGCGGCACCGCTGCTCATTGTCAACAGTGACAAGTTGAACTTTGTTGATGAAGAGGCCGATTTTGATTTATTGTTGCGGCGCATCGGCGAAATGAAAGGGCCCCGGGCGTTTTTCAGCAAGGGCGATTAGTATTCAAACAGAACTGGCAAGTTTCGCCGGCAGCTGAATGTGCGTACCCGCAAGGTGTAAGTCTTTTTTGCAATGTGGCATACGCCCGCGCAATGCATGGCAACGGGGTACGGTGAGTCTTTCGCAATGCGTAACGTTATTTGATGATGCGCGGCTTTGTTCGTTATGACGCGATATTGCCGCTGAATATCCGGACGGCGCGAATCGGCACGGTTTGAGCCATCGCGCCGGCTTCATCTGGTTTAAGGATTCTGGTTATGGCAAAGGTTACGACAGGCACGTTACAAAAAATGCGGCAGGACGGTGATGCGATCACCATGCTTACCTGCACCGATTCGAGTTTTGCCGGGCTTCTTGACGCGGCCGGCGTCGACATTTTTCTGATTGGCGATTCTCTCGGCATGGTGATTCAGGGTCACGACTCGACCTTGCCGGTAACGCTTGACGACATGATTTATCACACGCGCTGCGTGGCGAGCACCACGCAGCGCGCGATGGTGCTTGGCGACCTCACCTTCGGAAGCTATCAACAAAGTCCGCAGCAGGCTTTCGCCAGTGCCGCGCGGTTGATGAGCGCCGGTGCGCACATGGTCAAGCTCGAGGGCGGCGAGATCATGGCGGAGACGGTGGAGTTTCTGGTGAAACGGGGAATCCCGGTGTGCGGCCACATCGGATTGACGCCGCAATCGGTCCACGCACTGGGCGGGTTCAAGGTGCAGGGCAAGACCGATGACACGGCGCGCGACCTGGTCAAGGCAGGCAAGGCGCTGCAGAACGCGGGCGCAAGCCTGCTCGTGGTGGAACTGGTTCCGGCGGAAGTGGGCCGCAAGGTCACGGACGCGCTCGATATTCCCACGATCGGAATCGGAGCCGGCCCCCACTGCAGCGGCCAGATCCTGAATCTTTACGACATGCTGGATATCTATCAGGGACGCAAGCCGCGTTTCGTCAAGAACTTCATGCAGGGAGCGGATTCGATTGCAACGGCCGTGGGAAACTACGTCAAGGAAGTCAAGGCAGGAACCTTTCCGGGTGAAGAGCACTGCTTCTGATGGCGGCGGATATGTTTGCCAAGTTGTAATCGACGGGCGCCGACAAATGCAATAGCTGTCCCTGCGTAAGGGGAGCGGCAGTCTTGCGGTTTCACTGCGGACCGCGCAGCAGAAGATGCGCAGGCAATCCGGCACCGTTACGCCGCATAAGGTGCCCTTCGCAACGAGAAGTCTTGAAAAAGAAGAATGGAATTAATCGAAACAATCGATGAATTGCGTAAGCGTCTCTCCGGGGAGCGGAATGTTTCCTGCGTGCCGACGATGGGCAACATCCATGACGGTCATCTCAGTCTGGTCAAGATCGCTCTCGAGAACGCGCCTTTGACGGTAACAACGATCTTCGTCAACCGGCTGCAGTTTGGCCAGGGTGAAGATTTCGAGAGGTACCCGCGCACTTTCGAGGAGGATTGCGCGAAGCTGGAAGCGATTGGCAACAGCATCGTGTTCCATCCTGACGAAACACAGATGTATCCCGAAGCGCAGGAGTTCTATATCGACCCGCCGAAAGTCGCCAGAAAACTCGAGGGACGGTTTCGTCCCGGCCATTTTCGTGCTGTCTGTACGGTAGTTTCCAAGTTGTTCAACATGGTGCAGCCGCAATCGGCGGTTTTCGGAAAGAAGGACTACCAGCAACTCGCCATTATCAGGGATATGGTCGACCAGTTCGCGTTGCCGATCCGGATTGTCCCCGCGGAGACGGTGCGTGCCGACGATGGTCTTGCCTTGTCTTCCCGTAATCGCTACCTGTCGCCGGAAGAGCGCCAGGAAGCGCCACGATTGCGAGAGGCCATCGTGCAGATCCGGGATGCCATTGTCGAAGGTGATCGCAAGTTCGTCGCAATGGAGTATGCCGCCGGCGCGCTGCTTTCGCGGCATGGCTGGAATGTCGACTATGTCGTGGTCCGGACACGGCGCGGTCTGCGCAGACCCGCGCCCGGAGATTCCGATCTTGTCATTCTCGGGGCGGCGACGCTGGGAGTCACCCGGTTGATCGACAATCTGGAGGTTGACGCGCCCTGAGCGCATCTTCCGGGTCGGCGTGTTCGTGGCCACACTGCTTCACATATGAGCGTCCTGTTCTACAGCGAAGGTGACGATCCCGAACCGTGGCGACAGGCGTTCGCTGCGGCGTTTCCTGAAATGCCTTTCGAGATCTGGCCGAACGTCGGGGACGTCAACTCCGTTCGCTATGCACTGGTCTGGAATCCGCCGCCCGGATTGCTGCGAAAGTTGCCCGGGCTCATGGCCATATTGTCGCTTGGCGCCGGCGTCGACGCATTGCTGGCCGATCCAACCACACCGCAGCTGCCGGTAGTGCGCCTGCTCGACGCAGGGCTGGCACCGCAGATGGCCGAGTATGCGATCTACGCGGTGTTGCATTTTCATCGTCGCATGCCGGCTTATCGCGATCAGCAGACCGCGGCAAAGTGGCGGCCGCTTGCGCCGGTACTGGCGGGCGAGTGGCCGGTCGGGGTCATGGGCACCGGTGTGATCGGTAGCCTGATCGCAAGACAACTCGTTTCACTGGGGTATCCGGTACGCGGCTGGAGCCGGTCCGGGGCGGACATGGACGGGGTCGAGAGCTTTGCGGGTGCCGACCGTCTCGATGCTTTCCTCCAGGGCTGCCGTGTGGTTGTCAACGTCTTGCCGCTGACGCCGCAGACCACCGGCATACTCAACGCACAACGCTTCGCCGCCATGCCTGGCGGCAGCTACGTCGTCAACATCGGGCGCGGCGGGCATCTGGTCGAAGCGGACTTGCTCGCTGCGCTGGACTCCGGCCACATTGCCGGCGCCATGCTCGATGTGTTCGGCGAAGAGCCATTGCCCGCTTCGCATCGTTTCTGGTCGCATCCCGGTGTGATCGTGACGCCGCATGTCGCCGGCGTCACCGTTGCGAGAGAGGCAGAGGCGCAGGTCATTGCCAACGTCCGGCGTATGGAGCGGGGTGAAGCGCCTGTTGGTATTGTTGACCGGGAGAAGGGTTACTGACGGCGGCTAGCTTGCCGAAGAAAGCGAGTTGACCTGCGTTCCCGAGCGAGCGCTTGCTGGCCGGGGGTGGCCCGGCGGCTAGTTACTTTCTCTTGCGTGCCAGCTTTGAAACAAACTTGAGAAAGTAACCAAAGAGAAGGGCACCCCAATGCCGCTTTGATCCTGCGCTGCCCGATGTTCACGCGGCGCCTGCGGAACTTGTCCGCGCAAAAAGCGCGCGCGGCCTTCGAGCAGTCCTCGGCGAAACCCCGTGTGCACATCGGCCTGCTCGGCGCGGCATAAGGGGAGCTAAAAATCGGCGGGCTTCGGCTCGTGAAGATACTTCGACCGTCGGAAACGGTGACCCCTTCTGAACCACCGAGTAACGCAGGGCATCCCGAAGGGACGGTTCATTGGGGCGGCTTTCTTTGGCCTAACTTTCTTGGCCGCCCAAGACAGTTGGGTAGCCGCCGGGCTACCCCCGGCCTACAGACGGCAAACTGTTGAAGAACTGAAAACGATCCGACAAGCCCGGCGAGTAAGTTGGGCCGGGCTCACCGTTGCTGGCCGGTTTGCCCGGAAGCGCCCGGCTAACGAGCGTGCCTACGCCGTCGGCAGTTTGTGTTCCCCGAACTCTTCGCGCAGCTTCGTCTTCAGCAATTTTCCGGTGGCGGTGTGCGGTAACTCATTCACGAAGATGACGTCATCCGGTATCCACCACTTGGCGACCTTGCCTTCGTAAAACCTGAGGAGTTCTTCGCGCGTGACTTCCTGGCCTTCTTTCCTGACCACGATCAGCAATGGCCGCTCGTCCCATTTCGGGTGCGCAACCGATATTACCGCTGCTTCGGCGACAGCCGGATGCGCGACCGCGGCGATGGTCGCGACGTCACCGGTCGGGAACCAGTCGTGGCCTGCCTCGTCGCGCCGCATCGGGCTGGCATCATCCGACTCGTAGTAATCGCTCAGAATCCAGGGGCCGCGTACCAGCAGGTCGCCGAAGGCCTTGCCATCGCGCGGCAGTTCCTTGCCGTCGGAGTCGATAATTTTCATGTCCACGCCAAACAGCACCCGACCCTGTTTGTTTTTCAATGCCAGTTTCGCTTCGTTGTCCAGCGAGTCGTGCTTGCGCTTGAAACTGCACACCGTTCCGAGCGGGCTCATCTCGGTCATGCCCCAGGCGTGCAACACTTCAACGCCGTAATCTTCCTGAAACGAGCGAATCATTGCCGGCGGGCAGGCCGATCCACCGATGACCGTTCTTTTCAGCGCCGAGAACCTTGCCCCTTTTTGCCTGAGATGTCCCAACAAGCCCATCCAGATGGTTGGCACGCCAGCCGACAAGGTCACTTCTTCCTGTTCGAGCAATTCGAAGAGACTGGCGCCGTCCATGCCGGCACCGGGGAATACGATCTTGGCGCCCGTCATCGGGCAGGCGTAGGGCAAGCCCCACGCGTTGACGTGAAACATCGGCACGACCGGCATCACCGTGTCCCGGCTCGATAGATTCAGTGCGTCGGGCATGCACTCGGCGTAGGCGTGCAGGATGGTAGTACGGTGCTGATAGAGCACGCCCTTGGGATTGCCGGTTGTGCCCGATGTGTAGCACAGCGACGATGCGGTGCGTTCGTCGAGTTCGGGCCATTGGTAATCGTCCGGCTGTTCGGCAAGCAGGTCTTCGTAGCAGATCGCATCGGGCAGTGACTGCGGCATGTGGACCTTGTCGGTCATCACGACCACGCCCTTTACGGTTTTGAAGTGCGCGCGCAGTTTTTCCACCAGCGGTACGAACGTCAGGTCCACGAAAAGATAGGTGTCCTGCGCGTGGTTGGCGATGTACGCGATCTGTTCCGGAAACAGGCGCGGGTTGATGGTGTGGCATACCGCGCCCATCCCCGACACGCCGAAGTAAATTTCGAAATGGCGGTAAGTGTTCCATGCCAGCGTGCCGATCCTGTCGCCCTGTTTGACGCCCAGCTTCGCCAGTGCCGCGGCCATCTGACGGCTGCGCCGGTGCGCATCGCGGTAGGTGTACCGGTGGATCGGGCCTTCGACTGTGCGGGTGACGATCTCGGTGTCGCCGTGATGGCGCTCGGCGTGCACCAGAAGCGACGAGATTTGCAGCGGGATGTCCATCATCTGGCCGTACATGGGTGGTTCCTTCGTGTTTCGGGTTTGGAGGATTCTAGCAGCGCTGGCGGTGCCCTCAGGTGCTCGAGCAGGCTGAACCTTATCCCGGGTCGTTCGTTCTATAATCGCTTTGGTCATGCCGGTCTTTGGTGGTTCAGCCGTCTTTTCGGTGCAGGTGGCCCCGTGACCGGGCAACAGGGTGCGCGGGTCGATATCGAGGACATCTGCCGCGGTTTTCGCGTCGATACGCGAATCGGAGGAGTCGCTACCTGATGGCCACGGCACGCAAGTGTCCGGTTAGTCGTAACGGGCGAGCCGGTAACGGGTAACACGTAAGGCAGATAGCAAACACAAGAACAGGGCGCCGATGCCGCCGCGCGTGAGGACGGCAAGGCCTTGCGCGCCTTTTGGGGGAGTCAGTTGGAGTTTTTCCTGGTAACGCTTTTGAACAGCCTATCCTATGGGTTGCTGCTGTTCATGCTCTCGTCGGGCTTGACGCTCATCTTCAGCATGATGGGCGTGCTCAATTTTGCGCACGCCAGTTTCTACATGCTGGGAGCTTATTTCGCGTACCAGACGGGCGCATATATCGGTTTCTGGCCGGCGCTGTTCATAGCGCCCATCCTGGTTGGCATTCTGGGTGCGGTCACCGAACGCTATGGCTTGCGCACGGTGCACAAGTTCGGTCACGTCGCCGAACTGTTGTTCACCTTCGGGCTGGCTTACGTGATCGAGGAAGTCGTACATCTTGTCTGGGGCCGCGCGCCGGTTGACTACCGTGTTCCCGAATCGCTCGATTTCACCCTGTTTACGCTGTTTACTACCCAGTATCCGGCCTACCGCGCGTTCATGATGCTGATATCGGTGGGCATGCTGATTTCGCTGTTTCTGCTGCTCACCCGAACCCGAGTCGGCATGGTGGTGCAGGCTTCGCTGACCCACCCGGACATGGTCGAGGCGCTTGGCCACAACGTGCCGCGGGTTTTCATGATGGTGTTTGCCGGAGGCTGCGCGCTTGCCGGACTGGCTGGCGTGCTAGGTGGCAACATGTTTATTACCGAGCCTGGTATGGCGTTCGCCGTCGGATCGATTGTTTTCGTTGTTGTCGTTTTCGGAGGAATGGGTTCGCTAGCGGGTGCTTTTGTCGCCTCGCTGATCATCGGCACCCTGCAGACATTTTCCGTTGCGCTCGATTTCTCGATGCTTGGCGTTCTGGGCGCCATCGGGATCAGCGTATCCGAAGATTCGAACTGGTACGGTCTCTGGTCGATCACGATTTCGCAGACCGCCCCGGTACTACCCTATCTGTTGATGGTGCTGATGCTGATCGTCAGGCCGCGCGGCTTGATGGGCACGAGAGAGAGTTGAGATGACGCCGGTATTTCACAAGACCAGGCTGATTTTCTGGAGCGTTGTGGCGATTTTCTTTGTGATGTTGCCATTTGGATTCAGCGGCGGCTTTGCACTGTCGATGCTCTCGCAGATGGGCATCGCGATCATCTTCGCCCTTTCGTACAACATGTTGCTCGGCCAGACCGGTTTGCTTTCGTTCGGCCACGCGGTGTACTTCGGGCTGGGTGCGTTCATGACCGCGCATGTCATCAACTGGGTTGGTGAAGACCGGATCTGGTGGCCAATCACATTCATGCCGCTGGTTGGCGGATTGACCGGGATGTTGTTCGGACTGGTGCTGGGGTTCGTGACTACGCGGCGCGCGGGCACACCCTTCGCGATGATCTCGCTCGGCATTGCCGAGATGGTCGCTGCGAGCGCATTGATGTTTACGACGTTCTTTGGCGGCGAAGGCGGCATCGCCACTGACCGCACCGCCGGCGGCACGATGTTCGGTATCAGCTATGGCCCCCAGATACAGGTTTTCTACCTGATTGCCGGATGGTGCCTGGTCGGGATGATCGGCATGTTCGCAGTGACGCAGACGCCGCTTGGTAGAATGGCCAATGCCGTTCGGGACAACCCGGAGCGCGCGAAGTTTGTCGGTTACAACCCGACGCGAGTGCGTTGGCTGATGATGACGCTGGCAGGTTTCTTCGCGGGTATGGCAGGGGCTCTGGCGACCATCAACTACGAGATCGTAACGGCCGAAACGCTCGGACTGGTGGCATCCGGTAACGTTGTACTGATGGCGTTCATCGGCGGCATTGGACACTTCTGGGGGCCGATTGTCGGCGCCGTGTTCGTGACCTGGCTGCAGTCGGCGCTGTCGACCTATACGCAAGCCTGGCTTCTCTATTTCGGTTTGCTGTTTCTGATCATCATCCTCTTTTCGCCCGGCGGCATGGCGAACCTGGTAACGCTGCACAAGCCAGCCTGGCACGCCAGGCTCATGAAACGGTTGCTGCCTTCGTATGCGCTTGCTGCCGCGACCGGAGCATTGATGTTGACCGGCTTCGTTGCCGTCATTGAGTTGTTGTACAGCCATGGTGGAAGCGGCGATATGGTCTCGCTGTTCGGCCTTCGCGTCGATGCCGGCAGCGCCGTTACCTGGGTTGCCGCAGTGGGCCTGTTCGTTGTCGGCATCGTGCTGTTCCGTTGGGCGCTGAAATATGTCCGTCGAGCCTGGGAAGAGATTACGCCGCAGCTGCAGTCGAGTGGTGTGGTATGAGTGCAGCAACAACAAATGCCGCGGAGAAGGCTCTCGTATCACTGAGTCTGAAAGACGTTCACAAGAGTTTCGGGCGTACCGAGATCATTAACGGCGTGTCCCTTGATATCGCCGATGGCGAACGTCATGCCGTCATAGGGCCCAATGGCGCGGGAAAGTCCACCTTGTTCAATCTCGTCAGCGGGCGCTTTCCCGTAAGTTCCGGCCGGATTGAATTGCGGGGGGAGGACATAACCAACCTGGAGCCGCATGTAATCAACCGGAAGGGGTTGTCGCGCAGCTTCCAGATAACGAACATTTTTCCTCGCATGACGGTGTACGAGAATGTGCGCTGTGCGGTGTTGTGGTCGCTCGGGTACAAGTACTCGTTCTGGCATCGCGTTGGCGGTTTGCGCGATGCGGCACAGCGAACCGAGGAAATTGTCGAACTCATCGGCATGCAGGAGCGGCGCGAACGACTTGCAGGAGTGCTGACCTACGCCGAGCAACGGGCGCTGGAGATTGGCGTCACCATTGCCACCGGGGCCGACGTCATCCTGCTCGACGAACCGACTGCGGGTATGAGTCACTCCGAAACCGATGAAGCCGTCGAACTGATTCGCAAGGTGACGGCCGGCAAGACGCTGATCATGGTCGAGCACGATATGGGCGTCGTATTCAATCTGGCTGATCGAATTTCCGTGCTTGTTTACGGCGAGGTTATTGCAACTGGAACACCCGCACAAATTCGTGGCAACAAAGCCGTCCAGGAAGCCTATCTTGGCACCGAACAGGATTGATGACTGAGCATGCTTGAGGTCAAGAATCTTCACGCCTATTACGGCAAGAGCCACATCCTCCACGGTGTTCATCTGAACGTGAGCAAAGGCGAAATCGTCAGCCTGCTGGGACGTAACGGGGTTGGCCGTTCAACCACGATCAAGGCAGTCATGGGCCAGGTCGAACACACGGGAGCCGTCGAGTTCAACGGTGAAAACCTGTCCGGTTTGCCGACCTATCGCATTGCGCGCAAGGGGCTCGGGTATGTGCCGGAGAACCGCGACATATTTCCGGCGCTGACGACACGCCAGAACCTGCTGCTCGGCATGAAGGGCACGCGGCAGTCGGGGCGGTGGTCCGAAGAAGACATGTTCAATCTTTTTCCGCGGCTGCGAGAACGCGCCGCGGCCCCGGCCGGAGTGCTCTCGGGGGGCGAGCAGCAGATGCTGACCCTTTGTCGCACGCTCATGGGAGATCCCGATCTGGTGATGATTGACGAGCCGACCGAAGGTCTCGCGCCGAAAATCGTCGAACAGATGGCGCATCTGTTCGAGGAGATTCGCAATCGTGGCGTGTCCATCCTGCTGGTCGAGCAGAAACTCACCATCGCGTTGCGCATTTCGCAGCGCGTTTATGTCATGGGTCACGGGCGCATCGTGTTCGAAGGCTCGCCGGAAGATTTGCGTGCTAACGAGTCCGTTCGCAAGGAGTGGCTCGAGGTCTGAGGGCCTGGATCTGCCCGGCCTTCCTGCGCTGATGCTCTGGCGGGGAGGCCGAAGGGTTTCGACCGCGCTGCACGCGCAGCGTGGAAATGTTTGGTTTGGCGGCTGCGTTATCGCGCGGCACATATGGCTAGCTGCATGCCGGCTCCGGTATGCGCGCGCGCCGTAATGTGCCTGCACCGGTAGATGTTCACACCGGTATGTGGTTTGTATCGCGATGCGTATGCTCCGCTGCGAAGGAGACACAATGTCTGATTATGTAAGTTACGAAGTGCAAGGCCCGGTCGGAGTCATTACGCTCAACAATCCGCCGGTCAACGCCCTGTCGGTGAACAAGGGCGTGCTGCAGGGCATACTCGATGCGATCAAGGAGGGCGAACACGACCATCACGTGAGCGGTTTTCTGCTCATCGGCGGCGGCAGGAATTTCTCCGGCGGTGCCGACATTACCGAATTCGGCAAGCCGCATGAGCCAGGCCTGGCGACGCTTCCCGATTTGCTGGCCTACATGGATACGGTCACCAAGCCGATTTTCGCCGCGCTATCCGGACCCACCATGGGCGGTGGTTTGGAACTGGCGCTGGCCTGTCATTACCGCGTTGCTTCTGCCAACACGCTTTTGGCGTTGCCCGAGGTCAAGCTCGGCATCCTGCCCGGGGCCGGCGGCACCCAGCGGCTGCCGCGCATCATCGGCGCCGAGCGCGCGCTCGATTTCATGGTGAACGGCGACCCCATCAAAGCCGACGAGGGACTGGAGCTGGGAATCATCGATGAGATCGTCAAGGGCGATCTTTTGCAAGCGGCACTCGCCTGGAGCAAGCGCGCGCTGCGTGAAGGCAAGACGGTGCGCCGGGCGAGCCAGTTGACGGCGGCGCTCGAACAGAACACCGATGAATTCATCGAAGCGGCACGCCAGAGCGTCGGCAAGAGATGGCGCGGCTATCCCGCACCGCTCGCCATTGTCGAATGCATCAAGGCGGCGCTGACGCTGCCCTTCGACAAGGCGCTTGGCGTCGAGCGTGCCGAGTTCGGCAAGCTCGTCAAGTCAAATGAGTCGAAAGCGCTGCGCCATCTGTTTTTCTCCGAGCGGCAGGCGGCGAAGATTTCCGACGTGCCGGCCGATACGCAGTTGATCCCGATCGAGAAAGCGGCGGTGATCGGCGCCGGCACCATGGGCGGCGGCATCACCATGAACTTCGCCAATGCCGGCATACCCGTGACCATGGTCGAGGCGTCGCAGGAGGCGCTCGATCGAGGGCTCGGCATCATCCGCAAGAACTATGCGGCAACCGTGTCCAAGGGGCGGCTGTCGCAGGAAGAAATGGACAAGCGCATGGCGCTGATCACGCCGTCGATTGATTTCAAGTCGATTTCAAAGGCAGACATCGTCATCGAAGCGGTGTACGAAGAAATGGACGTCAAGAAAGAGGTGTTCGAAAAAATCGATGCGATCGCCAAACCAGGCGCCATTCTCGCGACCAACACCTCGACGCTGGACGTCAACGAGATTGCAGCATCGACATCCCGGCCCGAGTCGGTGATCGGCCTGCACTTTTTCAGCCCGGCCAATGTCATGCGCCTGCTCGAAGTCGTGCGCGGCGCAAACACGGCAAAGAATGTTCTCGCCACCAGCATGAAGCTCGGCAAAACCATCGGCAAGGTGCCGGTTTGCGTCGGCGTGTGCGACGGCTTCGTCGGCAACCGCATGATCCACACCTATCTGAAGGAAGCGGGCTACCTGCTCGAAGAAGGTGCGCTCCCGAAGCAGGTCGATGGCGCGATCGAAGCGTTCGGATTTGCAATGGGGCCCTTTCGCATGAGCGATCTTGCCGGCCTGGATATCGGCTGGGCGATTCGAAAGCGCCAGGCCGCGACGCGGCCCGCCGATGCGCGCTACGTCAGGATTGCCGACCTCATCTGCGAGAAAGGCCGCTTCGGCCAGAAGACCGGTGCCGGTTACTA
Organism: Betaproteobacteria bacterium SG8_40; assembly: GCA_001304425.1. Classification (GTDB taxonomy): domain Bacteria; phylum Pseudomonadota; class Gammaproteobacteria; order Burkholderiales; family Eutrophovitaceae; genus SG8-40. The sequence goes on along the minus strand of LJTS01000015.1, from coordinate 8,270 downwards.
CCGCTATGAAAAGGGCAGCCGCGCGGCGATTCCGGACGAGGAGATCGAGGCGTTGATCGTTGCGGAATCGCGCGAAAAAGGCATCGAGCGCCGCGACATCAGCGACGAGGAAATTGTCGAGCGCTTGCTCTATTCTCTGGTGAACGAAGCAGCGGCGATTCTCGACGAGGGCATTGCCCAACGCGCCTCCGACATCGACGTCATTTACGCGTTCGGCTACGGGTTTCCGCGCTATCGCGGCGGCCCGATGTTCTATGCCGACCTCGTCGGTCTGGATAAAGTGCTCAAGAGTATTCGCCACTTCGCCGAGAACCCGTTGGGCGTACACTGGAAACCTGCAAAGCTGCTCGAAAAACTCGCCGCGGACGGCGGCAAGTTCAACGCTTGATGGTGGAAGCTGGAACTGAACAAGACTGGAGAATAAGCAATGGCTGATGCTGTAATCGTTTCAACCGCTCGCACGCCGCTGTGCAAGAGCTGGCGCGGCGCCCTGAACATGACGCATGGGGCGAAGCTGGGCGCGCACGCTGCCGCCGCGGCAGTCGAACGTGCAAAGCTCGATCCGGGCGAGATCGAAGACGTCATCATGGGGTGCGCAACGCCCGAAGGCGCAACCGGCGGCAACATTGCCCGGCAGATCGCCCTGCGCGCCGGCATGCCCGTCACGGTTTCCGGCATGACGGTGAACCGGTTCTGCTCCTCCGGGCTGCAGACCGTGGCGCTCGCCGCGCAACGGGTACTGGCTGGCGAGGACGGCATTTACGTTGCCGGTGGCGTCGAATCGATCTCCTGCGTGCAGAATGAAGCGAACAAGCACATGGCGGAAGACGAATGGCTGCATCGTCACAAGCCGGAAATCTACTGGCCGATGCTGGCGACCGCGGAAAATGTCGCCAAGCGCTACAACATCGCGCGCGAGGTGCAGGACCGCTACGGCGTGGACAGCCAGAACAAGGCGGAAAAAGCGCGTGCCGAGGGAAGGTTCGACGACGAGATCGTGCCGATCACGACCAAGATGAAAATCGTCGACAAGGACACCGGCCAGGAAAGCATCAAGGAAGTCACGGCCTCAGCCGACGAGGGCATCCGCCCCGGCACCAACTACGAAGGCGTATCGCAGATCAAGCCGGCGATCGAGGGCGGCGTGATTGCCGCCGGCAATGCCAGCCAGTTCTCCGACGGCGCATCGGCGCAGGTCGTGATGAGCGACAAGATGGCGGCGAGCAAGGGCCTTACGCCCATGGGCGTGTTCCGCGGCTTCGCGGTGGCGGGACTGGAACCTGACGAAATGGGTATCGGGCCCGTGTATGCCGTGCCGAAACTGCTCAAGCGCGCCGGCATGAAGGTCGAAGACATCGACCTTTGGGAACTGAACGAGGCCTTTGCCGTGCAGGTAATCTACTGCCGCGACAAACTCGGCATTCCGAACGACAAGCTGAACGTGAACGGTGGCGCCATCGCACTCGGTCACCCGTATGGCGTGAGCGGCAGCCGTCTGGTCGGCCACGCGCTGATTGAAGGAAAGCGTCGCGGCGCCAAACACGTCGTCGTGACGATGTGCATCGGCGGCGGCATGGGGGCGGCGGGTCTGTTTGAAGTGGTTTGATTGCGCTGACCCGGGCGTATCGCACAGCGAGCATTCAGGCGCGGAGCACGACGAATGGATGACGACCACCAAGCACACCAAGAGCACCAAGTATTCCTGATCGATCAGTCGCGTTCTTGGTGGTCTTGGTGGTCTTGGTGAGCTTGGTGGTTAATTGCTCTTTGGCCGTTGGCAACTGGCACACTATCTCCCACTGATCGTTATGCATTCCAGAATCCTCAACTCCCGCGATATCGAATTCATTCTCTATGAACTGCTCGATGTCGAATCGCTGACCAACTGGCCGCGTTTTGCCGAGCACGGGCGCGAGACGTTCGATGCCGCCCTCGAAACCGCGTCAAAGATCGCCACCGACAAGTTCGCGCCTCACAATCGAAAAGCCGATCTCAACGAGCCGACGTTCGACGGCAAGCGCGTGAGCATGATTCCGGAAGTGGCCGAAGCGCTGCGCGAATTCAATGACGCCGGTTTTCTTTCCGCGACGCAGGACTTCGGGGAGAACGGCATGCAATTGCCGTGGACCGTTGCGCAAGCCTGTCTCGCGTGGTTCAACGCGGCCAACGTGTCAACGGCGGCCTATCCGTTTCTCACCATCGCCAACGGCAACCTGATCCAGACTTTCGGCACTGCCGGGCAGAAAGACCGCTATTTGCCGGGACTGCGGTCGGGGCGATTTTTCGGAACCATGTGCCTGTCGGAAACACAGGCCGGATCGTCACTCGCCGACATTCGCTGTAGCGCGGTGGCGCAAGCGGACGGCAGTTACCGATTGCGCGGCAGCAAGATGTGGATTTCCGGCGGTGATCACGAACTGTCGGAAAACATCATTCACCTGGTGCTGGCGCGCATCGAGGGTGCGCCGCCGGGGGTAAAAGGGATTTCGTTGTTCATCGTGCCCAAATTTCGTGTCAATGAAGACGGCAGCCCCGGCGCGCGTAACGAAGTCGCGCTCGCCGGGCTGAACCACAAAATGGGATTTCGCGGCACCACCAACTGTGTGCTGAATTTCGGTGAGGGCGAGGGCGCCTGGGCCGAACTGATCGGTGAGCCCAACCGCGGCCTTGCGTGCATGTTCCACATGATGAACGAAGCGCGTATCGGCGTCGGCATGGGCGCCGCCGTGCTGGGTTACACGGGTTACCTCCATGCGCTCGGCTATGCGCGCGACCGTACCCAGGGCCGGCTGCCCGGGGCAAAGGACCCGGCGCAGGGTCAGGTGCCGCTCGTCGATCACGCGGATGTGCGGCGCATGCTGCTGGCGCAGAAAGTGGCAGCCGAAGGCGCGCTCGCCTTGTGCCTGATGTGCGCGCGGCTGGTGGACGACCAGCAGCACAACCCGGACGAGAACGCGCGCACCGATGCGCGCCTGTTGCTGGAAATGCTCACCCCGATTGCCAAGGCATGGCCGTCGGAATTCTGTCTCGAAGCCAACAGTCTCGCGATACAGGTGCACGGCGGTTATGGCTACACGCGTGAGTTTCCGGTGGAACAGTTCTACCGGGACAACCGGTTGAACCCGATACATGAAGGCACCAACGGCATCCAGGGAATCGATCTGCTCGGGCGCAAGGCGGGCATGCAGGACGGCGCGGCGATCCAGTTGCTGGCGCGCGAAGTCCATGCCACCGTGCGAGAAGCATCGAAATGCCACTCTGAAGAGTTGCAGAGTTGCGGAAAGTCCCTGCTCGAGGCGCTCGACCGCATCATGGAAATCACGCGCGACCTGTTGTGCGTGATTGACCGCGGCGAAAGCGAACTGGCGCTGGCCAACTCGTCGGTCTATCTCAATCTCGTCGGACACACCGTGATTGCCTGGGTATGGCTACGCCAGGCGATGGTTGCGGTGAAGCACCTTGGCCCGGAGACTCCGGAAGATCGCGATTTCTACCAGGGCAAGCTGCAGGCCTGCACCTATTTTTTCCGCTGGGAACTGCCCAGGACGGAGCACTGGTTCGACCTGCTGCACAATCGCGACCTGACCTGTCTGGAAATGCAGGACAAATGGTTCTGACTGACCGCAATGCGCGTGGCTGCCAAAGACAAGTGTTGGTAATTGATTGCCACTGAAAGTGGGCAACCACGTTCGGAGAGAGTAATGATCCATCATCTTTCGATTCCGGTTGAAAATCCACGCCATGTTGCCCAGGTCCTGTGCGAGGTTCTCGGCGGCAAGCTGACCGAGTTCGGGCCCTACAAGGATTCCTATATTGCCTGGGCGGCCGATGAGCATGGAACGGCCATCGAGGTTTTTCCCCTTGGTACCGAATTGCTCCCCGATGCGGGATCCGGTCAGGCAAGGTTCAGGCACAACGACGGCGTTTCGGGATTTACGGCCACGCATGCCGCGGTTTCCGTTCGCCGAAGCAAAGCCGAAATCGAAGCCATCGCCGAGCGGGAGGGATGGCGGGCCATCGAACTGTCCCGCGGTTCTTTTCGTGTCATTGAATTCTGGATAGAAAACCGCGTGATGCTGGAGATTCTCACCGAGGAGATGGCGCAGGAGTATCTCGGAGCCACGCGCGTTGATGAATGAAATTGCGCCCAATGGACGCTTCGCCGATGCCCCCAGGCCCATCTGCCGCAATCCGCCAGTCATGTTCAGGCCGTGTTAGTCAGCGTGCCATCCAGTTGCGCGACCGGGTGCCGTACAACGGGGAAGGCAAGATAACCGCTACGGCCGCGGAAAAGCGCCGCCGACCGCCTCGCGACGGGGAGCATGTGTGAGAAACTGTCGGCTAAGCTGTCTTCAGCCGGGCACCAAATGGGCGGGTCGTGTCGTGAGGATACGATTGGTTATCGGAAGGAATTACGAGGTGCACGGTGCAGTGTCTTTTCTGTAGAGACTGACAATGTCCTATGACCGTTCGATAAAGATGTTCGATGAGCCGCACGCTCCGGTCGCACTGGATCAGATGGCGAGCGGTAAGACGATCAACAAGGGAAAATTTCTTTCACCTGCGCACGCCGATTCGTATTTGCTGCAGATGCAGACCATAAAGTCCTTGAGTGGCGTCAAGACCATTCTTGAAGTCGGGCATGGCGAAGGTTATGCCGCAAGGAACTTGCGGGATGTCGGATACCGCTACGACACTCTGGATTTCGAGGATGCGCACCAACCGACAATCAAGGCCGATTTCCGCTCGCTTGACCCGGATACGATTGGCCAGCGTTATGACCTCACATGCGCGTTCCAGGTGCTGGAACATTTTCCCTACGAGGATTTCACCAGGCATCTGGGAACCTTGAGTGCACTGTCGAAGAATTATGTCTTTATCAGTCTGCCGTTTTCGTGCAAAGGCTTCAGCCTGAAACTGAATCTCCAGAGCGGACAGCAGAAACGATACATCAGGCAGTTTGATTTCTACGTTCCCAGCAATCTTCCTAATCGACGCTACCGCGAAGAATACATGCAGGAGTTTCCGTGGGCGGTGCATTTCTGGGAAATCGGGCGAAAAGGTTTTTCGCTCAGGAAGGTTCTGAGGGATATCGAATCTTGTGGGCTGAACGTGGAGAAGAGATTTCATTCGCCAAATTCATTCCACTACTTTATCTTGTGCAAGAGGCGGCCGGTTGATTGAAATCGGGTGGCAGGGCCGGATGTTGCAGGAGGGTGCATCAATCATGCGCAGTCGCGCTTTTGGCATCAGGCGTTCTGCCCTGCAGTGGCGCGGAGCGAGGATTGCGTCATGCGATTGATGTCGGGGAATGATCGGGACAACGTGAAGCGAGGGCACGCATGAAAGCCGGCTTGATTACCACAGCGATGTGTCTGGCAATGTTTGCGTCAGTTTGCGCACACGGCGATGACAGCACCGCTGCGCTGCCCCTGACCTGCAGTGTCGGCCCGGTGGAGCAGACCTACGGAAACACGAAATGGTTGGTCTACAGTTGTGAAGACGGGCGTAGCGTCGTGATCGTGTCGGCTCCGGGAAGCCCGGCGAATCCGTTTGTATTCCGGTTCATGGCGCGTTCCGACGGTTACGTGCTGCAGAGCAAGGGCACGGGGGAGCGGCAGTACACCGCCGCGGCGTACGGGGAACTCAAACAGCTGTCGGTACAGGAGGTCGCTGCACTCGTGGAGATGACCAGGAACGGCGCCGGGCGATGATCCGGCATCCTTGCCCCGTAGCGGTCTCCGGCGGACAGGGTGGCAACGTGTACGGTTCGCCATCAGCTGCGTAAGCGCCGGAAGAGAAGGGCGAGCGCCGAGGCGCGACGTAAAACCGTATTCGATTTTCAGGAAAGTATGCCGATATGAACAAACCGTTCCCGAAGCCTTTCTACAGATGGCGTCCGCATCCCTGGCACGGCCTTGATCTGGGGCCTGAGCCACCCCGGGTCGTCCACGCGTTCATCGAAATCTGTCCGTTCGATCTGGTCAAATACGAGGTAGACAAGACCACCGGTTATCTCCGGGTTGACAGGCCTCAACGGTCGTCATCACAGCATCCGACGCTTTACGGATTTATCCCGAAGACCTTCTGCGGGGACAGGGTTGGCGCGTTGATGAAGGAGGCGCTTCGCGGAGACGGTGATCCGCTGGATATCTGTGTGCTTAGCGAACGTCCCATTTCAAAAACCGAAATCTTGCTCAATGCGCGCGTTGTCGGCGGATTGCCGATGCTCGACCATGGTGAGGCAGACGACAAGATCATCGCGGTTCTGCAAAACGACCCGCTCTGGGCGTCCGTCGACGACATTATCGACTTGCCGGAGGCGCTCATCGAAAGAATGCGCCACTACTTCATGACCTACAAGCTGGTCCCGGGTGAAGAAAGCAAGGTTTCCATCGGGCCGGCTTACGGTTTTGAACATGCGAAAAAGGTGATCCAGGCGGCGATCGACGACTACGAAGACGAGTTCGGCTCGGACGTGCGCTGAAAGCGGTCCGAGCCGGAATCTGCACTGCCGGTTTTCTTCAAGGCAAGGGCCTGGTGATGCCCCGATTACATCAGTGCGGACAGCTCTCGTTCAATGGCGTTCTCGAGGTTCTGGATCCAGCCGTTGTAGTTCTTGTGAATAGTGCCCTTGCTCTCGTTGTAATTGAGATTGGTGCTGTCAGCGTACTGGATGCTGTAGGCCGACGTGTCGTAGGTTACATCGACGATTGCCTCATGACTGCGTAGCTTCAGCGTACCCTTGATCAAGCCCGGTCGCTCTTCGATCATGATCCATCCCAGGCCGGTACCGGCCCGCGTGATCGCGACGCGGACATCGTCAAGCGTCAGGGACGCCTTGTTGCTGACAACGGGAGCATCGGTTACGTTGCGGACCATGGTCGGTGCGCATGCGGTCACCAGAACGGTGGCCATCACGACTGCGAGTATCCTGTAGCGGGAAAACACCATCTCTCTTTCTCCTTAAAGTCGTCCTGCGATAATGGGGTACAAAGCAACAATCATCTTGGAATTTTCGCGCGCCGAGTGGCTAACGTCAATCGAGGACCGGGCAGGCACACGTGATGAGCGGGTTTGGCAAAAGCGTGCTTGTGAAAGGAGCCAACACGTTTTCAACGAAGCAACCGGTTTGCGAGGCGAAATCCGAAGCGGGCCGCGGCGGGGTTTCTCCGGCAGAGAGGAAAGAGTGCAGGAACGCCGTGTCGACGCACCAGCAAGGACAATCAACCCGAATGTTCCGAATGCTTCTGTTCTCACTGACCGCGCTGTCTGTCATGACCGTTCAGGCTGCCGCTGAAGAGGGCAAGCCCGTGGACAGGGAATCCGCCATTTGCGGCAAAGTCAAGGAACCGCTGGTTTTCTGGCTCTGGAGTGCGATGGCGCCGCGCGCTGATCCGACCCGGCTGGCAAACGATCCCGGCATCGAAGCGGTCAGCTTCATGACTGGCGATGGCAAGACATTGAGTGGCTACAAGGTGCGGGCTCACGATGGGAACGGAAAACCGGTCAAACCGGAAGGCTACGTGTTGATGGCGCTGGGCAACGCCATGATTGCCGATCGCATGGTCCGTGAACTGTCGGTGTATGGCGCCCATGGCTATGATGCCTTTATCTACGATTATCGGGGCTACGGCTTGTCGGAGGGAAAGCGCAGGATCAATGCCATCATCGAGGATTATCGGGAAATCGTTACCGACCTGAACGGCAAGTACCACCGCAAGTTGCTCTATGGCGTGTCACTGGGCGGCATGGTCATGATGAACGTGATCGGCTCCGGCGTTGATTTCGATGCCGCGGTGATCGATTCCAGTCCGAGCAGGATGTCGACATATGGCTGTCCCGGCAGAATCGACCCGGTGAGGCATTTGTCGCCAGGTATCGCTACGAAGCTGCTGGTCATTACCGGGAAACGGGATCAGGTTCTCTCTGCCGGGCAAACGCGGGAACTGAGGGAACAGGCCGCCGCGCTGGGCGCGGAAACGATTGACGATGCCGCCTTTGCTCACCCTTACATGGATCACTCGGCTCAAGTGCAGATGCGCCGCGCCCGGTTGACCCGGGATCATCTCCTCGGGCCAACACAAACGCCGGAGTGACACCCGTAGCCGGGAGTCGATTGAAAGAGCAGGAGGGGACCATGAACATTGAAACGCTTACCGCTTTTTTCATGTGGTGCAGCATCATCAGCGCCGGAATCTACTTTGTCTGGGTGCTGTTCCTGCTGTTGATGCCGGACTTCGTCTACGGCGTGCAGACCCGATGGTTTC
>LJTS01000247.1 GCA_001304425.1 Betaproteobacteria bacterium SG8_40 | reverse complement strand
GCAAAAGTGACCCGAACCGATTTCTGCTCGACACGATCGCTTTATGTCCCGCCCTCGCGGCACGCCTCAGGGGTGCGCACCTGGTCAGCGATGCCACCGCCACCGGAAACTACTCTTACATCTCGCGGCATATGGCGGGCGATCGCTACATGCTGATCGGCGACGCCTACGCGTTCGTCGACCCGGTGTTGTCATCCGGGGTGTTTCTCGCCATGCAGGGCGCCTTCTTCGGCGCCGACGCGGTCGAGGCCTGCCTGCGCGATCCGGCTTCCGCCAAGCGGCACATACGCCGGTACGAAAAGGCTGTCCGCCACGGGCTCGGGCATTTCTCCTGGTTCGTCTACCGCATGACCCGGCCCGCCATGCGCAAGCTGTTCATGACACCGCGCAACAACCTGCGCATCCAGGAAGCGTTGCTGGCCCTGCTGGCGGGCGACCTGTACCGGGGTACGCCGATTTATCGCAGCCTGCTCGCCTTCAAGGCTATTTATTACCTCACCAGCGTGTTCCTGTTCAGGCAGTCAATTCACGCATGGCGAAAAGACCGCGCCGCGCTGAGGGCTAACGGCCCAACGGAAGCCGCCGGTTAACCGACCCGCAAATCCGCAGCCTGTGCATGCCTCAGCGCTTCGATGCGCTCGTCAAGCGGCGGGTGCGACATGAACAGGCGTTTGAAGCCCAAGCCCTGTCCGCCGGAGATGCCAAAGGATTTCATCTGGTCCGGCAACGCCGAAGGCTGGTGCGCCGCTTGCAGCCTCTGCAACGCCGAGATCATTTTCTCGCGGCCGGCAAGCGCCGCCCCGCCGGCATCGGCACGGAACTCGCGCCGCCGGCTGAACCACATGACGATGATGCTGGCCAGTACCGCCAGGACAATCTCCGCAATAATGGTGGAGACCCAGAACCCGATGCCGTGGCCGCGTTCGTTTTTCAGGATGACCCGGTCAACGATATGGCCGATCACACGGGCAAGGAATATCACGAAAGTGTTCACCACCCCCTGAATCAGGGCCAGCGTCACCATGTCGCCGTTGGCGACGTGACTGACTTCGTGCGCCAGCACCGCTTCGGCCTCGTCGCGCGACATGCTCCTGAGCAAACCGGTGCTGACCGCGACCAGCGCGTTGTTGCGGCTCATCCCGGTGGCGAACGCGTTGACGTCCGGCGAGTCGTATACGGCAACCTCGGGCATGCCGATGCCGGCCTGATTGGCCTGCCCGCGCACCGTTGATACCAGCCACTGTTCGACTTCGGTGCGGGGATTTTCAATGACCTTGGCCCCGGTCATGAACTTGGCCGACCACTTGGAGATCGCCAGGGAAATAAACGAACCGCCAAAGCCGATGACTGCGGCAAACACCAGCAACGCCTGAAGATTCAGCCCGCTTCCCGATTCATCAAGTATCCGCTCGATGCCGAGCAGGCGCATGGTGAAACTGAGCAACACCAGTACCGCGATGTTGGTTAACAGAAACAGGGCAATGCGTTTAATCACAGGAATCTCCGAATACGTTGATAAACATGACTTGGGCACCGCGCCACGTCAGCGGTTCCCTGGCTCCACTAACCGCACGACATTTCTTCCAGCCGTGCCGAAACGTCCAGCCACTGCTCTTCCGCCAGTTCGAGCTGTTTGGTGACAGTGGCCTGCTCCATCAGGTGCTGACGCAAGCGTGCCTTTTGCGCCTGCTCATAAATATCGGGAGAGGCCATGAGTTTTTCAAGATGGGCTTTCTCCAGCGTAAGTTTTTCGATCTCCCCTTCCAGCCGGCTCAGTTGCGCCTCCAGCGGCTTGCGGCGCGCCGACACCTGCGCCCGCACCTCGGCCTCGAGACGGCGCTGTTCCCGGCGCGACGGGCCCGGCAACGGCTGTTCGTGCGATGGCGGCAGTTCTGGCGCCGCCAGCGTACGGGTGTACGCCTCGAGGTCATCGTCGTACTCGCGCACGGTGCCGGCATCGACGATGAACAACTGGTCACAACTCGCGCGCAGCAAGCCACGGTCGTGTGATACGAGCACCATCGCGCCTTCGTATTCCTGCAGCGCGCGCGTCAGGGCATGGCGCATCTCGATATCGAGATGGTTGGTCGGCTCGCGTTGGGCCGCTGCCATGCGATCAAGGCCAGCGCCAGCCTCGACCGCTCGCCGCCGGAAAACCGTTCGACCGGTGCCAGCGCGTCGTCGCCCCGGAAATCGAACCCGCCGAGGAAATCCCGCAATTCCTGCTCACGAACCGTTGGATCCAGTCTCGCGAGGTGTTGTAGCGGACTATCGCCGGGGCGCAACTGGTCCAGTTGCCGTTGTTCGAAGTAACCCACTTTGAGGTCCTTGCCTTCGATACGCTCGCCCGCCAGCGGCGCAAGCTCGCCCGCCAGCAGCTTGATCAGGGTCGACTTGCCTGCCCCGTTCCTCCCGAGCAGGCCAATTCGGGCTCCGGCACGCAATTCAAGGCGCACCGCGCTCAGGACCGGCTTGCCCCGGTACCCGGCCGCGACGGCGTCGAGCACCAGAGCCGGATCGGGGTGAGCAGCCGCGCTGCGGAACGAGAACGTGAAAGGCGAGCTGATGTGCGCCGGAAGAATCTCTTCAAACCTTGCCAGCTGCTTCAGACGGCTTTGCGCCTGACGCGCCTTGGTTGCCTTGGCGCGAAAGCGCTCCACGAATGCCTTCATGTGCGCAATCTCGCGTTGCTGCTTGTCGTGCAGCGCCTGTTGTTGCGACAGCAGTTCCGCGCGCTGGCGCTCGAACGACGAGTAATTGCCGCTGTACAGGCGCACGCCGCTGGCCTCGATGTGAAAGATGCTGCTGACGGTATTGTCGAGGAACTCGCGGTCATGCGAGATCAGCAGCAATGTGCCCGAATAGCCGCGCAGCCACCCTTCGAGCCACACAATCGCGTCAAGATCGAGGTGGTTGGTAGGCTCGTCCAGCAGCAACAGGTCGGACCGGCACATGAGGGCACGCGCCAGATTCAGCCGCACCCGCCAGCCGCCGGAGAAGGTGTCGATGGCACGTTCAAGACCGGTTTCGGAAAAACCCAGCCCGTTCATCAGGCGCGCCGCGCGGGAGCGTGCCGCATAGCCGCCGATGGCGGCCATCTTGTCGTGCAACTCTCCCAGCCGCGACCCGTTTCCGGCTGCCTCGGCCTCGCGCAGTTGCGCCTCGATCGAGCGCAGTTCGGCATCACCATCGAGCACGTGCTCGATTGCCGGCGTGGCACCGCCAGGCAGATCCTGGGCTACTTCCGCGATGACCAGGCCCGGCTGCAGTTCGATGTCGCCCGAATCCGGCAGCAGTTCGCCCTTGATCAGCGCAAAAAGACTGCTCTTGCCGGCGCCGTTGGCGCCGGTTACGCCGCACTTTTGCCCTCTGGGGAACTGCGCGCTGGCCTGTCCGAACAGGCGCTTGGCGCCCCGTCGCAGCGTGACTTCACGCAAGGCGATCATAGTAAGACGGCGGGAAAAGGCCGGAAATCAGCAGAGGGAATGGGGTGGACGATGGGGCTCGAACCCACGACAACCGGAATCACAATCCGGGACTCTACCAACTGAGCTACGTCCACCAGCGAAAACATTACGACCCGTACGACCACGCCAATAACTGGCATGCCCGACAGGAATCGAACCTGTAACCCCCAGCTTAGAAGGCTGGTGCTCTATCCGGTTGAGCTACGGGCACAACTCATTTCCGTACCGCCGGAACCTGGTCGGGGTGGAGAGATTCGAACTCCCGACATCCTGCTCCCAAAGCAGGCACGCTACCAGGCTGCGTTACACCCCGGAGGCGCAGGACTATACGCTTTAACGAGGGTAACGGTCAACGCGCAAGCGATTGTGACGGCTTGCAAAATAGCCGCTGAATTGCGTCGCGCGCCGATTTCTGCTATTAAAGCGCCTTTTTTGAATCCGGGTAAACCCTATGGCTTCAGATCTACGCTCCTCATTCAAGCCCTACAAGCCCAAAAAGGGCGAGGCGTATATGAGCGCAAAGCAACAGAACCATTTCAAGAAAATGCTGCTCCAGCTGAAAGAAGAGCTCGGTGAGGATATCGACCGCACGGTGCACACCATGCAGGACGAAGCGACTGTCTTTGCCGATCCGAACGACCGTGCCAGCCAGGAATCGGACATTTCACTTGAATTGCGCAGCCGCGACCGTGAACGGAAATTGATCCGCAAGATCGACGAAACGATCGCCAAGATCGACGCCGGCGAGTACGGCTATTGCGATAGCTGCGGTATCGAAATCGGCCTGAAACGTCTTGAGGCGCGCCCGACCGCGACCTTGTGCATCGACTGCAAGACACTGGACGAGATGCGCGAACGGCAGGTCGCCAAGTAGCCGATCCATCTCCCTCCTGGTAGTCAGGAAGAGAATCGACAAGCCGCAGCAAGATCGCGAACGAGCAACGCCGGTCCCGGAGCAACCGGGCCGGGCAGTGCAGTTCGCAGCGGTGCAGCGCTTCGCAACGGAATTCCCGCCACCCCCTCTGCCTCCCCCAATCCGTTTGTCATCAAGCCCGCGTGGAACTTTGCCCGAGCGCGCGGCTCAAATGATTCAAACCCGTCGGGTAATCCCGTCGGCCATTTCACCCAATTGATAGATTGGATAATCAAATGTCAAGAGCACAACGCCTATCCGACCCACGCGCCATCAGGCAGCGACTGGGGTTGAACCAGCAGGATTTCTGGGGACAGATCGGGGTGACGCAAAGCGGCGGTTCGCGCTACGAAAGCGGCCGGGAAATGCCCAAGCCAGTGCAAGAATTGTTGCGGCTGGTGCATGTCGACCGGCTCAATCTGCGCAACGTCACGCGAATCGATTTGCTGGCGCTTGCCCATCTGAAAAAATCCCAGCCAAAGTTGTATCGCAAACTCAAAGCAGAGGCGATGCAGGGCACGACGCACAATCAAAGGCACCGCCGGGCCCGCACGTAACAGATTTGGACATCAGGCCATCTTTCTGGCGGCCGGAGGCGGCTTTCAGGCAGACACCCTGACCTCCAGCCCCAGGGACCGGATTCGCTGCGCGTAATTTTCCAGCCACGCCAGCGGGAGCCTGGACAACCGCGGCGCTTCGGGCTGAAACGACTTTCGGGCGAGGCCGTACAGCAGCACGCCACGAAGCGCTAGCCCGTCGCCAATGCGGCTGGCGATGAAGTCGAGATAAGCCTGCTGTTCCACGTCGCTCGGCGGTTCGCCGTCTATCGCCAGAACGCAGGTTTGAATCCAGGTCGGGCACGCGCGCGACGCGATGCCGAGGTTTTTCGAAACCTGGCCCATGCCGGTACGGGTGTCATTCAGCCGTGCCCTGCCTTCGCGCGTCGCGCTGTCCAGCTTGAACCAGACTTCCCCGTTGATTTCCCGCAACCGGCGTAATCCGTCCTCGACACGGCGCTGGTGCGCCAGGCTGCCGTTCGTGATGAGAATGGTCTTGACGTCCCGAGGAACGCCGACGTCACGGCGCACCTCGCCTATGACATCTACCACCGCGGCGAACTCACGCGCGCTGGTAGGCTCGCCATTACCGGATAGCGCGATGTCATTGAGGCGCCGCGCCCCTTCCGGGACGCATCGCTGCATGAAATCGCCCTCGAGTACGTTGCGCAGGAAACCCGTCAATTCCGATTGCAATTTCGCCAGATCGACCGCGGGGGCCGCGCCACGTTGCAGATTCGGCACCTGGCAATAAATACACCGCCAGTTACAGGCGTTGTTTACATTGAGATTGACGCCGATCGACAGACCGCCTGCGCGCCTTGAGACCACCGGGTAGACATACGTCAGCCCGGCCGAGGCCCGGTCATGGTCTTTAATCGATAGCGTGTGACCGGATATAGTTGTTTCACTCATAAGCTTGCCTGACCCACTGGCGGTTTCCTGCCGGCCACCCGTTGTTCCCGGGCTGCTGGTAGCTTCCCAATATGCCACCTTTTGACCCGGCCGGCCAAAGGCCGGATTGACAACCAGGAGAGGGACACGCTCGTGCCCCGAATGTTCCCGGCGTCAACCTCTTCCCATCCAACGCCTGCAGCGGATGGCGCCGTGTCTACGTCCATGTCAGCGTCATTGTTCGGAACGCGAGCACGGCATGCCGATTTGCGCACGGTCTGACAGGCGCGTACGATGCCCTGGTCGCAATCACCTGACCAGCGGGAGCGAAAAATGGCAGAAGACAATCAGGTTCATCACGGGTCTTGCTACTGCGGTGCGGTGACGGTAACGGTCGAGGGACCACCTGCTGCCGCCGCCTATTGCCACTGTCAGGAGTGCCGCAAATGGCATTCCGCGCCAATCAACGCCTGGAGCATCTGGCCGGATGCCAAGGTCACCATCGACGGCCCGGTGATCACCAGCGACGTCAGCGAACGAAGCCGGCGCATATCATGCGCCAAATGCGGCGGCTGCGTGGCGAATCTCAAGCCCGCCGTAAACATGACCGTGGTCTACCCGATGACGCTCGCCGGCCCGGACGCGACGTACAGTTTCGAACCGCAGTTCCACATTTTCTACAACGAACGCGTGATGGACGTGAGCGACGGTTTGCCAAAGTTCGTAGACATGCCCAAGCCTTTTGGCGGCAGTGGAAACACGGCGGACGAGCCGCAGCGTACAGGGTGGCATTAGGCGAGGAAACGGTGGGCGCCGGCCACGCTGACCATGAACGCTGCGTCTGATACGCCTGTTTGCTGAAACGGCCTGCGGCTTGACACCGAATGGGCCGGGCAATATACGCCTATTGGCACCTGACTTGCGTTTAGCGGCCTAAGTATCCAACTGGTATCTGGAATCCTCGCGGCCCCGCGAGCCAGAGGCTC
>LJTS01000014.1 GCA_001304425.1 Betaproteobacteria bacterium SG8_40 | reverse complement strand
GCTACGTGTTGTCGGGTAGTCTTGAACACCGCGACACCATGGGCACCGGATCGGTGATCCGGGCGGGCGATGTGCAGCGCATGAGTGCCGGCAGCGGTGTCCTGCACAGTGAATACAACCATTCGCCAGACGAGCCGGTTCATTTTCTGCAAATCTGGATCGAACCCGACCGAATCGGCATCGCTCCGGAGTACGAACAAACATCGATTGCGGCAATTGCCAAGCGCGGAAACTTGCGTTTGGTAGCGTCCCCGGACGGACGCGACGAATCGATGCGCATTAACGCCGACGCGCTGATGTTTGCTGCAATGGTCGATGGCGAAGAGCGGCTGAACCACGAACTGGCACCGGGCAGAAAAGCCTATTTGCAGGTTGTTAGCGGCGGACTGACGGCCAATGGCGCCGTGCTGGAATCGGGGGATGCAGTCAAGATCCGTGACGAGACGCACGTCTTCATCGAAGGTGGCCGGCACGCGGAGCTGCTGTTGTTTGACTTGCCCTGATCCATCTGATCCGGATGAAATCTCCAGACCAGGACGCCATGCCCCCCGCCGTACTCCGTGTTCGCGGGATATCCAAACGCTTCGGTGGCGCAAACCCGCGAATGGTGTTGAGCTCGATGAGCCTCGAGGTGGCCGCGGGCGACTACGTTGCAATCATGGGCGAGTCCGGTATCGGAAAGTCGACCATGCTCAATATCATCGCCGGACTTGAAACGCTGGATACCGGGGACGTATTGCTCGACGGTGTCAGTCTCGCCGGTTTGAGCGATGACGAACTGACGCAGCTCCGGCGCGAACGCATCGGATTCGTATTCCAGGCGTTTCACGTTCTGCCATACCTGTCGGTGGCGCAGAACGTTGAATTGCCGTTGGCGCTCTTGCGGATGGATGCGGAGGCGATACGTGAGCGGGTCGGCGAAATGCTGGACGCGATCGGGCTGAGCGAGCGCGCGCGCAGCATGCCCCGGGAGTTGTCGGGCGGTGAATTGCAGCGAGTCGCGATCGCCCGGGCGCTGGTACATCGTCCGCGACTGGTGTTGGCGGACGAGCCCACCGGTAACCTCGATCCCGACACCGCCGCACAGATACTGTCATTGCTGAAGTCGCAGATAAAACAGAATCAGGCAGCGGGTATTCTGGTAACGCATTCGCCCGAGGCCGCCCGGACCGCCGACCGCATTTTCACGCTCACGTCCTCGGGCCTGGTCGAGCAGCACTGAAGCAGCCTCCCGGAAGCCCGGGCGGCGAGTGCAAGCACTAGTGCAAGCGCACGTATTCGTAATCAACCGGCAGCTTGTTGATGCCGCGATCCGGTGGTGCTATCCATCCGGCCATTTTCCCCGGTTCCACCACGCGCTGCATCAGGCTATGGACGAAAGTCCTGTCGCTCTCGCCCGGAAGCCAATCCGCAATGCGCTGATCGTATTCTTCCTGACCGATAAGGTTTCCGTCCGGATTAACCGGAAGCCCCGCCCAGCTTCCGATTGAACGGTGAAAGCGGTTGCTCGGCAGGCTTAGTGCCGTTTCGTAGCCGGCACGCCCGATCTGCATGTTCCAGCGTTTCAATCCGATTTCGCAGTCCTTGATGTAGGACTCGCGCATGACCTCGTTCATTGCATTGCGCAGACTGACGGTTTGCGTGCCGTCGGGTGTCTGCAGATCGAAGGTCGCGTCCCGGCACACATGGTCTTCGTACCTGGTTTCGTCCGGCCGGCCCTTGATGCCGCTGGCGAAAGACGAGGCGGCATTCGATGAAGCCTCCGAGCCGAACAGATCGAGTGACGAGGTAAACCAGAAATTCAGGTAGCGCTGGATGGTGGCAAGGTCAATCGCGCCGTGTGCGCGAATCTTTTCCGGGTTCTCGGTGTCCAGTTCCTTCATCACTTCCAGCGTTCGCTTGATTACACGGCCGACGCCGGTTTCGCCGACGAACATGTGATGTGCTTCTTCGGTGAGCATGAAGCGGCAGGTGCGCGCCAGCGGGTCGAAACCCGACTCGGCCAGACTCTTGAGCTGGAATTTGCCGTCGCGATCGGTGAAATAAGTGAACATGAAAAACGACAGCCAGTCGCTGATCGGTTCGTTGAAGGTGCGGAGTATGCGCGGGTTATCGGCATCGCCCGAGTGCCGCGCCAGCAACTGCTCGGCTTCCTCGCGTCCGTCGCGTCCGAAATATCCGTGCAACAGATACACCATTGCCCAGAGGTGGCGGCCCTCTTCGACGTTAACCTGAAACAGGTTGCGCAAGTCATACAGCGACGGGCAGGTCAGGCCGAGCAGATGTTGCTGCTCCACGGATGCCGGTTCCGTATCGCCCTGCGTGACGATGATGCGCCGAAATGCCGAGCGCAACTCGCCCGGCACCTGTTGCCAGACAGGCTCTCCGTAATGGTCGCCGAACCCTATGGTGCGATCGGCAACTGGATCGGCCAGAAAAATTCCCCAGCGATAGTCGGGCATCCTGACGTAGCCGTAGCTGGCCCAGCCTTGCGAATCGACTCCAACCGCCGTGCGCAGATAAACGTCATTGGCGGCGAAGTTGTTCGGCCCCTGTTCCTGCCACCAATCCAGAAACCGCGGCTGCCAGTGCTCCAGCGCCCGTTGCAGCTTGCGATCGGTTGCAAGATCGACGTTGTTGGGAATTCTCTCGCTGTAGTTAATGCTCATGTTCAACTCCGTGGCGCCTGGTAAGCCGGCGCCTCTTCAAGTGGCGACATCGTCAACTTGCGCCGCAGTAAAAAGCGTTCGATCTAAATGCGTTCGCGATCGAAATCGGGCTTGCTGCCGGCACCGAATAGCGTCAGTGCACCTTTTTCGCCGACCGCGTTGGGCCGGCTGAATATCCAGTTCTGCCACGCCGACAGCCGGCCGAAAATGCGTGTTTCCATCGTCTCGGTCCCGGTGAAGCGCAAATTCGCCTCCATGCCGGTCAACGCGTCCGGCGAAAGGCTGGCCCTCTCCTCCAGCGCTACGCGGACTTCGTCTTCCCAGTCCAGATCGTCCGGCGTGAATGTCACCAGGCCCAATCCGGCGGCCTCGGCTGCCCGGAACGGCACGCCCAGCTGGTTGAATACCTTTTCGATCGGCGCGCCGTCTGCGCAAAAGCGCGCCTGCAATCGCGTCAGGCGATTCGCCATCGGGAATGCGCCGAAGTTCATCATCGAGGTCGCGATCACCGGTGCTCCATCCTCGTCATCCGGCTTTTCCAGCATGTAACTGCGATCCGCAGCCAGTGCCAGTTCCAGCAAGGTTCCGGCAAAACACGATCCTTCGTCGATCAGCGCGAACAGCGAGCGTGACGACACATCCAGGCGCGACAGCGTCCGGCGCAACATGCCGACGGTTTCCTTCACCAGCCAGTTGCTGCGGCGTCGCATCAGTATCGCGTCCATCTCCAGCATGGTGTCTACGTCACCGCGGGTCTTCAGTACCCAGATACCGATTTCAGGCTCGTTGGTGCGCAACATCAGGATGGCATCGTCGAGCTCGCGCGCCATTGCCAACGGCCAACAGTCGCAGCCGGCGGCATGGATCGCCTCAACGTCGCCGGGTTGCGCCTGTTCCGGAGCGCTGACCGTAATGCTGGCTGTGCGCGCAGCCCGATCAAACGCCACGTCAACATGCCGGTAATGCAGGCCGGTTTCGTCGACGGTGCGTGCCACTGGTTTGAGTTCGATACCGCGGGCGTCATCCGGGCGTGTGCTTTCGGCAATGAGCCCGGCAGCACGAGATTCAATCGCTTCGCGGAATTCCTGGGGCTTTGCGGTGTGGTCGACCAGCTTCCACTCAAGTGCGCGGTCGGCGCGCACACCCTCGGATGTCGAGCAGAACACGTCCGCCAGGTCGCGGCGCACTCTGCGTTTGTCGATGACCCGTGTGAGCCCGCCAGTGCCTGGCAGTACGGCGAGTAACGGCACTTCCGGCAGGCTGACGGTGGACGAACGGTCGTCCACCATCAGGATCTCGTCGCAGGCGAGCGCCAGTTCATAGCCGCCGCCGGCGACCGTGCCGTTGACGGCCGCGAGAAACCGCAGCCCGTCGTGCCGGCTCGAATCTTCCATGCCGTTGCGGGTTTCGTTGGTGAACTTGCAGAAATTCACTTTCCACGCGTGGCTTGACTGGCCGAGCATATAGATGTTCGCGCCCGAGCAGAACATGCGCTCCTTCGCCGAGGTGATGACCACGCACTTGACTTGCGGATGTTCGAAACGAATGCGATTCAGCGCATCGTACAACTCGATGTCGACGCCCAGGTCGTAGGAGTTGAGCTTCAGTTTGTAGCCAGGCCGCAAGCCTTGTTCCTCGCTGACGTCCATGCTCAGCGTTGCCACCGGTCCATCGATGCTCAGGCGCCAGTGTGCGTAGCGGTCAGGGGAAGTGTCGTAAACGACTGGCGACCGGGCTTCGACGTTGCCTTCGGTGCCGGCCTGATTGCCGGTCAATGCGTTCGGGTTCATGTCGCTTTTCCAGTTGGTGTCTTGGGCCCTGCCTGGGGCAGGGCCTGTTTCAGTGCCGCGAGGCTCTGCCGTACGCTCTTGCCACCGGTATCCACCGTCGCGTCGGCCTGCCGGTACAGTTCGACCCGGCTGTCGAGAATGCGCCGCAGGTCGTCCATTGCCCTTGTGTTTCCTGCCATCGGTCTTGTATCTCCCTGCGCGATGACGCGCTCCATGTGCTCCTCCGGCCTTGCCTTCAGCCACACGGTGTAGCACGTCGACAGCAGCACATCGTAGGTTGCAGGATCGGAAACGATGCTGCCGCCGGTCGCGATCACGCAGGCGCCGGCGCGTTCCAGCAATTGCTCCAGGCAACGCCGTTCATAGCGCCGGTAGCCCTGCTGGCCAAACAGCAGAAATATTTCCGACAGGCTCGTGCCGGCCTCCCGTTCGATTTCGCGATCGAGTTCGACAAAGGGTCGCTTCAGAGATTGCGCCAGCTTTACTCCCAGCGTTGTCTTGCCGGCACCGCGAAGGCCTATCAATGCGATGCGCTTGCTCCGCGCGCGCGGATCGTTGCGAAAATCGCCGAGCAGCAGCTTTCTGGCATGCGCCAGCCGCTGCGGCGTCATGCTGCGCAGCAACTGCTGGGCAAGCGCCAGCTCAGGCGGCTCGTCGTTCGTGTCGTGCAGCAGCGCCTCGGGCGGCAAGCCGAGCGCGTTGCCAACGTGACGCAGCAGAAGCACGGAAACATTGCCGCGGCCGGACTCAAGCAGCGCGAGGTAACGCTCCGACACCCCCGATCGTTCCGCAAGAGACTTGCGTGACAGGTTGATGCGTGCCCGCGTGGCCCGCACCCTCTCCCCGATGGCAAGCAGGAACCGGGCGTCGCTCGCGGCAATCGCCGTGTTCCCGGATGTGCCGGTGCCGCTGCGCTCTACCGTTTTGTGTGCTCTCGCACCCACTTCGTTACATCTCGCTTTCTGATCACTGCCGCCAATCGGATCGATCACGTTCGATAGTGCAGTATATTACTGAAATTAGAATTGTAAGGCATTATAATTCATCCAATGCCGCGCCGCGGGCGGCGCAATATCGGCGACCGGCCGGCAGCTGGCGTATTCGTCGCTTGAGAGACAACACCGATCCGCAACGGGCAGCAACCTGTCGATGTCATTCGAACTGAACATACTTGTCGGCACCATGACCGGAATTGCGCAACTTGTCGCGCAGGAAATCGAGCTGCGTCTCGATGGCGAGGGCATCGCCGTGCATACGCTGGAGATGGACGAACTCGATGCGGGCGTCTTCGACCGCACAGGCATTTTTCTGATTTGCACCTCTACCTATGGCCAGGGAGACGTGCCCGACAATGCGAAAGACTTGTACGAAGCGCTCTGCACCCAACGTCCGGATCTGTCGCATGTTCGTTTCGGGGTGTTCGCACTGGGAGACCGTACCTATGGCGAAACCTTTTGCTTCGGCGGAAAGCGTTTCGATGAAATCCTCGGCCAGCTCGGAGCGCAGCGCATCGGCGAGGTATTCATGCACGACGCCAGTGCCGGAATACTGCCCGAAGACGAAGCCGCGGAATGGATCGAGGGTTGGATTGCGTTGTGTAACGGGGCAGCCGGCAGCGATGCCGCGGCAAAGACTCATCCGGACACGGCGCAAGGCTGACCGAAGCCGTTAGACTATCGGCCGACGTGGCAACCTGCCACCGTTTGCCCGACTCATGGAGGAGCGTGCGTGCCCGCACTCAGCAAGGCGGATCATTCGATCAGTCCGCCGTTGGTTTCCGTACCGCGCAGCTATAACGCGGCGCACGACCTGATCGAGCGAAATCTCGCTGCAGGGCTGGGCGACAAGATTGCCTACATCGACGGGGACGGTTCGTACCGTTACAGCGATCTCGCGCAACGCGTCAACCGGGCAGCCAATGTTCTGACATCGCTCGCGATCGGCATGGAAACACGCATCATGCTGTGCCTGTTCGACAGCATTGATTTCCCGGCGGCGTTTCTCGGGGCCATCAAGGCCGGCGTTGTCCCGATTGCCGCGAACACGCTGCTCACCACGGACGACTACCGCTTCATGCTCGAGGACAGCCGCGCCCGTGCGCTGATCGTGTCGGCCGAACTGTTGCCGAAGTTCGAACCGATTCTCGCCGGGTTGCCATTTCTTGAACACGTCATCGTGTCCGGGCAGGATCGGGCATCTGCAACGGGCGCGCCTGGCGGCCTGCACTGGCAAAGCCTGATCGCCGATGCCGCCCCCGGATTCGATCCGGCGCCAACGACGTGTGACGACGTCTGTTTCTGGCTCTATTCATCGGGGTCGACCGGCAAGCCCAAGGGCACCGTTCACCTGCATGCGAGCCTGATCCAGACTGCCGAGCTGTATGCAAAACCGGTACTCGGCATTTGCCGGGACGACGTTGTGTTTTCAGCTGCCACGCTGTTCTTTGCCTATGGCCTCGGCAACGCGCTGACGTTTCCGCTCTCAGTGGGTGCGACGACAGTCCTGCTGGCGCAGCGCCCGACGCCTGAGGCCGTATTTCAGATACTGCGCGACCACCAGCCGACGATTTTCTACGGGGTGCCGACGCTGATTGGCGCCATGCTTGCCAGCCCCGGTCTGCTGTCACGCGATCAGGTGGCGTTGCGGGTGTCCGTGTCCGCCGGAGAAGCCTTGCCGGCCGAGCTCGGCCGCCGCTGGCATGAACATTTTGGCAGCGACATCCTCGACGGTATCGGCTCCACCGAAATGCTGCACATCTTCATGTCCAACCGGCCCGGTGCAGTGCGCTACGGGACGACCGGAAAGCCCGTACCGGGTTACGAAGTGCGACTGGTGGACGAGGACGGCAAGGTTGTGGCGCCGGGCGAACTCGGGGAATTGCAGATCAAGGGCCCGTCGAGCGCTTCACATTACTGGAATCAACGAGCCAGGTCGCAGGCAACCTTCGTTGGGGAATGGACGCGCGCCGGTGACAAGTACAGCGTGGATGCCGACGGATACTTCACCTACGGCGGGCGCTCCGACGACATGCTCAAAGTCAGTGGTATGTACGTTTCGCCGTTCGAGGTCGAAGCGGCGTTGATGACGCATGCCGACGTACTCGAAGCCGCGGTCGTGGGCGATTTCGATGCCGGCAATCTCGTCAAGCCGCGAGCCTTTGTCGTGACCAAACCCGGCGTGGTCGCTTCGGAGCAGTTGGCCGACGCTCTCAAACTGCACGTCAAGGACAGGCTCGCGCCTTTCAAGTATCCTCGCTGGGTGGAATTTGTCGAAGCGCTGCCAAAGACGGCAACCGGCAAGATTCAGCGGTTCAAGCTGCGCACGCGGACTGCGCCGGGCGCGAGCCAATAAGAAACAGGGGAGAGACACCATATGATCAAGCCGTTGACCCGTCATTCATCACGCCGCGACTTCCTTACGGGAGTGGGTGCGCTGGCCGGCGTGTCTTTGCTGCCGCTCGCCGGTTGCGCCAAATCGGACAAGGTGCGTGTCGGGTTCATGCTGCCATACACCGGTACCTATGCGCAGTTGGGAATCGCCATTGAAAATGGATTCCGCCTGGCGCTCGCTGGCCAGGGCGGCAAGCTTGGCGGCCGCGAGGTCGAGTATTTCAAGGTCGATGACGAATCCAATCCGGCCAAAGCCACCGACAACGCCAACAAGATCATCACGCGCGACAAGGTCGACGTCGTTGTCGGTACCGTCCACTCCGGCGTCGCGATGGGTTTGATCAAGGTCGCGCGCGAGACCGGGTCGCTGGTGCTGATTCCGAATGCCGGTGCCA
The DNA here is from genome assembly GCA_001304425.1 of Betaproteobacteria bacterium SG8_40. Lineage (GTDB taxonomy): Bacteria > Pseudomonadota > Gammaproteobacteria > Burkholderiales > Eutrophovitaceae > SG8-40. The sequence continues at coordinate 21,235 of LJTS01000014.1, read as the reverse complement.
ATGCCGCAACCGGCGAACTGTGTTCGCCGAACGTGTTCCGCACTTCGTTTTCCAACTGGCAGCCGACGCATCCGCTCGGCAAGGTCATGGTCGGGAATGGCCACAAGAAGGCGGTATTCATCACGTGGAAGTATGCCGCTGGCGAGGAGGCCCTCGCGTCCTTCGCGGAAGGTTACCGCGCAGCGGGCGGGAGCATCGTAAAGGAACTGTTCGTGCCATTTCCGAATGTTGAATTCCAGGCCTTGTTGACCGAGATCGCGGCGCTCCAGCCCGACGCCGTAGCCTGCTTTTTCGCCGGCGGTGGCGCGGTGAAGTTCGTCAAGGATTATGCCGCCGCTGGTCTCAAGCAAAAGATTCCCTTGTACGGTTCCGGTTTCCTGACCGAGGGCGTGCTCGATGCACAAGGTGAGGCGGCCGAAGGCGTGATGACCACGCTGCATTATGCGGACTCGCTCGACAACGCGCGGAACGCGGCGTTTCGCTCTGCCTACCGGGATGCATACGGCACTGACGCCGATGTGTATGCGGTTCAGGGTTACGACACCGGACTGTTGCTGATCCAGGCGCTGGAGAAGACCGGTGGAGACATTACCGACCGTGAAGCCGTCATCGCCGCCATGGAGGGAGCGGTCATCGACAGCCCGCGCGGTCAATGGACGATGTCGAAAGCGCACAACCCGGTTCAGGACTTCTATCTGCGCCGCGTCGAGAACGGTGACAACAAGGTCATCGGCGTGGCCTGGTCTGCGCTCGAAGACCCGGCGCGTGGATGCAGTATGTAAGGTGCTGATCGTCGGGCGAGTTCCCGCGGACCGCGTTCCGGCCATTTTCGCAAGCACGGCCTGCGGACACTGCGGCGCCCAATACCATGCATGACGGTGCGGCGGACCGCGTGGCGCCGAAACATCTCCAGCAGCGCGCCGCCTAGTTGAGCGGCAATCGACTGACAATCAATGGACCCGACTATCTTTCTGATCCAGCTTCTGAACGGTGTTCAGTACGGGCTGTTGCTGTTCCTGGTCGCCAGCGGTTTGACCCTGATTTTCGGCATCATGGGCGTCATCAACCTAGCTCACGGCAGTTTCTACATGGTGGGCGCGTACCTGGCTTGGTCGCTTACGCAGGCCTTGGGGAGCTTCTGGCTCGCGCTTGCCGCCGGCATTGTGCTGTCGGTCGTACTCGGCATGCTGCTCGAGTGGCTGTTCATTCGGCACCTGTACCGCCGCGACCACCTGCAACAGGTGCTGCTCACCTACGGGTTGATACTCGTTTTCTCCGAACTGCGCAGCATATTGTGGGGCGACGATGTGCATGGCGTTGCCGTGCCCGCCATGCTCTCCGGATCAATCGCACTCACGGAAACTCTGGCCTATCCGGTGTACCGGTTCTGGTTATCCGCCATCTGTGTGCTGCTTGCCGGGCTGATGTACTACCTGATTCAGCACACGCGCCTCGGCATGATGATTCGCGCCGGCGCGACGAACCGGGAGATGACGCAATCGCTGGGGATCGACATAGGCCTGCTGTACCGGTTCGTGTTTGCGTTCGGAGTGGCACTCGCAGCGTTTGCCGGCATGATTGCGGCACCGGTGTCATCGGTATTCCCTGGCATGGGGAACCAGGTCCTGATCCTGTGCTTTGTCGTGGTCGTCATCGGTGGACTCGGGTCGGTCAAGGGCGCACTGGCCGCGGCATTGCTGATCGGGCTGATCGACACGTTCGGAAAAGTGGTCGAGTTCGAGCTTGCCGGTTTCCAGGTCCTGCCGGAACTGGCCGGCATGAGTGTGTTCGTGATGATGGCGATCGTGCTGTTGTGGCGTCCGGAGGGACTGTTCTCGCGGAGGCTGCGTTGAGCCACCGTTACCAACAGATCGCACTGCTCGTCGCCATCGCCTTGTTGCTGGTGTTCCCGTTGCTGGGCGACCGGTTCTACGTTCAGTTCGTCACGAGGATGCTGATCATGGTGGTGTTTGCCAGCAGTCTGAACCTGCTGGTCGGCTACACCGGGCTGGTCAGTCTCGGCCACGCCGCGTTCTTCGGAATCGCCGGTTACATCGTCGCGCTGTACTCGCCGGAAGCGCATGCCGCGGGTTTCTGGTCCAGTCTGGCGCTGTCGGTCGGCGGCGCGGCGTTGCTGGCGTGCCTGATCGGGCTGCTGGTGCTGCGCACCAGCGGAATTTTCTTCATCATGGCCACGCTCGCGTTCGCCGAGATGCTCTTCTACCTGTTTCACGACACGTCCATCGCCGGCGGTTCTGACGGCATCTACATCAATGAGCGGCCGATTCTGACTATCGGTGGCTGGGTGCCGATCGACCTTTCGAACTTTGTGCATTTCTATTATCTGGTGCTGGCGTTCGCTGCCGCGGTGATTCTTCTGTTGCGGGTCATCCTGCAATCACCGTTCGGAAAAGTCATCGTTGGAATTCGCGTCAATGAGCACCGCATGCGCTCGATCGGGTTCGATACGTTCCGTTACAAGCTGGTTTGCTTCGTCATTGCAGGTGCCCTCGCCGGCCTCGCCGGTTATTTGTCGGCGGTGCAGTTCGGTGTCGTCAACCCGGAGATGCTCGGCTGGCACCAGTCGGGTTCCGTGCTGATGATGGTCATCCTCGGCGGCATGGGCACGCTCGCCGGCCCGGTCATCGGTGCGTTTTCACTGATGATGCTGGAAGAATTGTTCCAGTCCATGACCAAGCACTGGCAATTGCTGACCGGCGTTGTCATCGTTCTGGTCGCGTTGTACCTGCCGCGCGGGCTCGCCGGTTTGCTGCCGGCTAGGCCGGCAGGCAATGGTGAATTGCCGTCTGCCGGTTCAAGCGCTTCGAGATCGGCATCTTCGAACACGGCGTCGACCGGCGGGGCGCCTGCCGGAGTACAAGACCGTGTCTGAAACCGTTCTCGAAACACGCAACCTGTCGCGCCATTTCGAAGGACTTGCCGCCGTCGACGGCGTTTCCCTGTCTTGCCGCATGCGCGAAGTGCATGCGGTGATCGGCCCCAATGGCGCCGGCAAGAGCACGCTGGTCAATTTGCTCTCTGGCGATTTGCGGCCCAGCGCCGGTCGGGTGTTCTTGCGTGGAGAGGAAGTAACCGGATTCGCGCCGCCGCGCATTTCGCATCTCGGGGTTGGCCGCAGCTACCAGAAGACCAACGTGTTCCTGCCGTTTACCGTTTTCGAAAACTGCCGGCTCGCCGCGCAGTCACGCCTCGGGAGTTCCATGCGCTTTTTTCGGCCGGCCCGGCGTTACCGGGCGGTATCGGAGGCGGCCATGCGCGCGATCGAGCAGGCCGGACTTCATCGGCAGGCTGACAAGCCGGTCGATACCTTGTCACACGGAGAGCAGCGTCAGGTTGAGATCGCCATGGCACTGGCCACGGAACCGAGCCTGTTGTTGCTTGACGAACCGTTGGCGGGTATGGGTGCCGAGGAATCGTTGCAGATTGTCGAGTTGCTGAAAACGCTCGCGGATGACCACGCCATTTTGCTGGTAGAGCACGATATGGATGCCGTGTTCGCACTTGCTGGCACCCTGACGGTGATGGTCAACGGCGCGGTGCTCGAAAGCGGAGAGCCGGAAGCGGTTCGCGCCAGCCGTGCAGTGCAGCTGGCCTACCTGGGCGACGAACATCATGAGTAGCGATATCCTGATCGAGGCGCGCGGCATTCATGCCTACTATGGCGCGAGCCACATTTTGCACGGTGTCGATTTCACGATTCGCCGCGGTGAAACCATCGGACTCATGGGCCGTAATGGCATGGGCAAGACAACATTGCTCAAGAGCATGCTGGGTCTTCTCCCTCCGCGAGAGGGCAACGTGCTGGTGCGCGGTAGCGACATGACTCGGGCCGCGCCGTATCGAGTCGCCCGCGCCGGCATTGCCTACGTGCCCGAAGGACGCGGAATCTTTCCCAACCTTTCGGTCAGGGAAAATCTCATAATGGCAGCGCGCGCCGGCCGCGACGGGCGCAACGACTGGACGCTCGATCTCGTCCTCGCGACGTTTCCGCGGTTGCGAGAGCGGCTGAAACATGGCGGGCAGCAACTCTCCGGCGGCGAACAACAGATGCTGACCATCGCGAGAGCGTTGCTTACAAACCCCGATCTGCTGATTCTGGATGAAGCAACCGAGGGACTGGCGCCACTGGTGGCACAGGAAATCTGGCGCATCCTGCACCGCATTCGGCAAACCGGAATTTCGTCGATTATCGTCGACAAGAATCTATCCGCAGTGTCGGCCATTAGCGACCGCAACGTCGTGCTGGTAAAAGGGCAAGTCGTCTTTGAAGGCGATAGCGACAGCCTGCGTGCGCAGCCCGATTCCCTGCGGTCCTGGCTGGGAGTCTGAGACTGTACATCGACGTGGACGGCCGGCGCATCGAGTACCGCGTTGCCTTGCCTGCCGGCTGCCAGGCACAGCGCAGAACCATGCTGGTGCTGTTGCATGAGGGCCTCGGTTCGGTATCGATGTGGAAAGACTTTCCCGATTTGCTCGCTGCGGCGACCGGCCGTTGCGTACTCGCCTACTCGCGTTACGGGCACGGTGCTTCCACCGGCCTGGGCGAGCCGCGCCGCGTTGACTACATGCACCGGGAAGCGCTTACCGCGTTGCCGCAGCTCCTTGCCGGTTTGAACATCGAGCGGCCAGTGCTCATTGGCCACAGTGACGGCGCGTCGATCGCGATCATCCATGCCGGCGGCGGCCATGCGGTGGCGGGCCTGGTCTTGCTTGCGCCGCATGTGTTTGTCGAAGAGGCGACCATCAAAGGCATTGCGGCAGCGCGGCGCAGCTTCGAGACGGCTGGACTGGCAGAAAGACTGGCGCGCTATCACGATCATCCGCAAACCATGTTCCGCGGCTGGAACGACGTCTGGCTGAAACCCGAATTCCGTGACTGGAATATCGAAGCCTGTGTCGAAAACATCTCCGCGCCCATGCTGCTTATCCAGAGCAACACTGACCCCTATGGCACACTCGCGCAAATCGATGCGATAGCGCAGCGCGCACGCGCTCCTGTGGTGCAAAGCTTGCTCGCCGGATCCAGCCACTCGCCGCATGTCGATTGCAGGGAAGAAACCATCGATGCCATCAAGAAATTCGTGGACGCGCTGGATGTACCCTGACCAGGGTTTACCTCACCAGCAGCGGCTAACCGCGCGGCTGCCCCGGGTGTCAATGTCACGTTGCGTTGACGAAATGGCGCATTGACAGGGATGTTTCTTCGACGACTTGCCGGTCCGCTGCTGACCGGGCCCCTGCTCACCAATCGCACGCGCGTGGTGTTGTCGGTTCTCGCCATCGCACTGGGTGTAGCGCTCGGCTATGCGATACAGCTCATCAATCGCGCCGCGATCGACGAGTTTGACCACGCCGTGCGTGTGCTTTCCGGCGAGTCCGACCTGACCGTGCGCGGTGCCCGGCGTGGATTTTCCGAAAGCGTCTACCCGTTGCTGGCGAGCCGGCCCGAAGTCCGGTCGGCAAGCCCGATGCTCGAAATCAGCGCGCGTCTGGCAGGCCGTGGCGATGATGGCGACTTTCGCAGCCTGGATGTTCTCGGAGTCGACATTTTCCGGGCAGTACGCATTCAGCCGCAGCTGATGGTTGAAAGCGTTCGTCGCCTGGATGTTTTACGCGCAGATGCGGTGTTTCTCTCACCATCGGCAATGCAGTGGCTTGGTTTGCGCACCGGCGACCCGCTGGTGTTCCAGGTTGGCACCGGTCGTGTCCAACTGCGCGTGGCCGGCCGGCTGCCGGGCGCAGGAGCGAAACAACGTATCGCGGTCATGGACATCGCCGCGGCGCAGAAGCATTTCGACCGGATCGGGTTGATCAACCGGATGGAACTGAGACTTGCCCCGGCGGCAGACATTGCAGCGGTGGCGCAGCGCTTGCAGCTTCTCCTGCCAGCCGGCATTTACGTCGAGCCACCGCAAACGGTTGCACAAACAGCGGTGGCGATGACGCGTGCCTATCGCGTCAACCTCAATGTGCTGGCGCTGGTTGCGTTGTTCACCGGCGGCTTGCTGGTGTTTTCCACCCAGGCGCTGTCGGTGGTGCAACGACGCTCGCAACTGGCGTTGTTGCGCGTGCTCGGCGTGACGCAAAGCGGCCTTGTGAAGTTGCTCGTCGCTGAAGCCGCCCTGCTTGGCGCGGCTGGTTCGCTGCTGGGGCTGCTGTTGGGTCTTGCCGGAGCGCGGCTGGTACTTGGATCGTTCGGTCCCGATCTCGGGGCGGGAATGTTCAGCGGCATGCAGGCACAGCTCACGTTCGAACCGGTCGCCGCGCTGCTGTTCATGTTGCTGGGCATTCTCGCAGCCGTTTGCGGTAGCGCCGCGCCGGCGCTCGAAGCGGCGCGGGCAGCACCTGCGGCGGCGCTCAAGGCCGGTGACGAAACCCGTCTGTTCCAGCGCCTTACCCCGGTTTTTCCTGCGCTGCTGCTGCTGGCTGCCGGTGCGGGATCCGCGTTCCTGCCGCCGGTCGCCGGACTGCCGTTGTTCGGCTATGTCTCGATCGCATTGCTGTTGCTCGGCACGATTGCCCTGGTGCCGCGTGCGGCTGTCACCGTGCTCTCGCGTTTGCCGTCGCCGCGGCGCATCGAGTTTGCGCTGGGGCTTGCGCAACTGCGTGCTGCGCCCGGCCAGGCCATGGTGAGTCTCGCTTCAGTGGTTGCCGCCGTCAGCCTCGCCGCATCGGTTGCCATCATGGTCATCTCCTTTCGTACGTCGCTGGAGAACTGGCTCGAACACATCCTGCCCGGCGAAATGTTCGTGCGTACCAGCGGCCAGGGTGAAACGGCGTTTTTGTCGCCCGCAATGCAGATGCTGGTTTCCAGTGTCGCGGGCGTTCGACGTGTCGAGTTTCTCGCCGGCCAGCGCATTCAGCTCGAACCCGGGCACCCGCCGGTGACGCTGTTGGCGCGAGAGGTAGATCCACGTGATCCGGGCCGGGTGCTGTCGCTGGTCGGTGATGTGGCCGAGCCGCATCGCGATACGCCGGCGGTCTGGATCAGCGAAACCGTCGCCGACGTGTACCGTTATCGAGTCGGCGACGTCGTGCAATTGCCCATTGGCGGAAGAGACGTTGCCGTGGCAGTGGCCGGTGTTTGGCGGGATTACGCGCGGATGAACGGCGCGTTGATGATGACGCTGGAGACTTACCGCGAACTGACCGGCAACGATCAGGTTGCCGACGCGCAACTATGGCTGGAAGACGGTGCCGACAGTGAGGCCGTGCGTCGCGCCTTGCGCGCGGTCCTGCCAGAGGAAGAAGTGGAGATCAGTCTGCCGAATGAACTGCGGCAGGAATCGTTAAGGATATTCGATCGCACGTTTGCCGTGACCTATGCGCTCGAGGCGGTTGCCATTGTGATCGGGCTGGCCGGTTTGTCGGCGAGCTTCAGCTGGGTGATGAGCGTGGTCCTGATCGATGTCGTCAACCGGCAGTCTTTTCACTGGAGCATGGATGTATATCTTCCCTGGTCAGGGCTGGCTGCGTTCGCTGGCGCGATGCTGGCCGCTGCCGTCGCTGCCGCTGTTGCCAGCGCGCGCCGCGCCGTGGCGGGTGAAGCCGTGCGGGCCGTGAGGGAAGACTGGTAGGCTTGCGATGACGCACCGCGTGCGAGTCACGTTGCCCTGCCTGATGCTGGCGTGCTGCCTGGTGCCGGCATTGCCAGCCCATGGCGCTGATCGTGAACCCGCGCCGGTCATCTATCCGGTGGCGCAACCGGGTCGTGCACTGGGATTTCCGCGCGACCATGGTGCGCATCCCGACTATCGCACCGAGTGGTGGTATGTCACCGGCTGGGTAGAGCATGAAGGTATCGAGCGCGGCTTTCAGATCACGTTCTTTCGCAGCCGTCCCGGCGTGCAGGAGGACAACGAATCCGCATTCGCGCCGAAACAGCTTTTGTTCGCGCATGCGGCCATCGCCGATCCCCAACGAGGCCGCCTGTTGCACGATCAACGCGCTGCCCGCGAAGGGTTCGGCCTGGCGTACGCACGTACCGCGACAACGGACGTGGCGATCGACAACTGGAAACTGGTGCGCACCGGCGACGGATACCACGCCAATATCGTCTCGGAGGATTTCATCCTTGATCTGCGTCTCACTCCGACGCAGCCGCTGTTGCTGCAGGGGCACGACGGCTTCAGCCGCAAAGGCCGGTTGCCTCATCAGGCCAGCTATTACTACAGCCTGCCGCAGTTACGGGTCGATGGATCGGTCCGCACCGGCGACGGAACAGCCGCTGTCAAGGGCACAGCCTGGCTTGACCATGAGTGGTCAAGCGAAATCCTGCCCGCTGATGCACAGGGGTGGGACTGGGTAAGCGTCAACCTTGCGGATGGCGGAGCGCTCATGGCGTTTCGCATGCGCTCCGTTGGCGGCGGGACGTTATGGGCCGGGGGCAGCGTGCGTGATCGCCTTGGCAAGCTCGCCGTTCTGGGGCCGGAGGACGTTGTATTCGAGCCGCAGCGGATCTGGCGCTCGCCAAGAACCGGCGCCGATTATCCGGTCTCGATGCGGCTTCGCGCCGGCCGCCACGATCTGGTGATCGAACCGCTGATGGACGACCAGGAACTCGATTCAAGCGCAAGCACGGGCATCGTTTACTGGGAGGGCGCTGTGCGCGCCAGGTCCGGCGGCAAGACCATCGGCAACGGTTATCTGGAACTTACCGGCTACGCCGGCCGTCCGGAGATGTGAGAGATTCCCTGCAGTTGTTCAGTGGCGGACGTAGCAATGCAGCTGAACCGGCTTTGCAAACTGATAGACTCCCTCGCGTTAACAATCACGGCAGGACAAGCAGATGTTGAAAAAGAAGGTGGTGGTCATTACCGGTTCCACTTCGGGTATCGGTCTCGGAATGGCGCGCGCGTTCGCAGCGCAAGGCGCCAGCGTCATGCTGAATGGCCTGGGGGATGCAAATGAAATCGAAGCGCTGCGGGCTGCCATCGAATCGGAGTTCGAAGTCAAGGCACGGTACTCGCCGGCCGACATGAGCAAGCCCGACGAAATCACCGGGATGATTTCGCAGGCACAGCAGGAGCTTGGCAGTGTCGATATTCTGGTCAACAACGCAGGTATCCAGCATGTTGCGCCGGTCGACGAGTTCCCGCCGGAAAAGTGGAACCAGGTTATCGCGATCAACCTGACGGCAGCATTTCACACCACACGCGCTGCCGTGCCTTTGATGAGGTCGAGGAAATGGGGGCGCATCATCAATATCGCTTCCGCCCACGGACTGGTCGCGTCGCCGTTCAAGTCCGCCTACGTCGCTGCCAAGCACGGTATCGTCGGACTCACCAAGACCGTCGCGCTGGAAACGGCCGAGCAGGGCATTACCTGTAATGCCATCTGCCCGGGCTGGGTAAAAACGCCGCTGGTGGAAAAGCAGATCGACGCACAGGCGGCGGCACGCAATATGGCGCCCGGCGACGTCGTCAGGGAAGTCATCCTGGAACGCCAACCCACCAGGAAATTCGTGAAGATCGAAGAGGTCGCCGCGCTGGCGGTATTCCTTGCGGGTGACGCCGCAGCCTCGATTACCGGCGCGTCGATGTCGATAGATGGCGGCTGGGTGGCGCACTAGCAGTGGCGAACACGATTCAGCCGCAGGTCGACGGTCCGCTGATGATCGAAGGCGACGTTGAGGTCTACGACGCGAACGGCACATTGATCGGGAAAGACGCGAGGATGTGGCTGTGCCGCTGCGGCCGCTCCGCGAAGAAACCCTTTTGCGACGGTGCGCACGGCAGAACGGGATTCGCAGACGCGGCCAGGGTGGCGGCGGACTATGTCATCAAGAAGCCGGAGCCCGGCACCACGCCCGCCGCGACCCTGCGGTTGACATTGCGCGCCTGCGGCCCGGCCCACTGTTTTGGCGATGCGAGAATTGTTGGCAAGGACGGTTCGGCCTGGCGGGGTTGTCAGGCGAATCTGTGCCGCTGCGGACAATCGGCGAACAAGCCCTTCTGCGACGGCACGCACCGCAGCGCCGGATTCCGCGACTAGCCTAGTCCCCGCGCGTCCACACTTGCGCTACGTTGTTCGGCTGGACAACGATCAACTTGTCGCCATGCAGGCGATAGGCTCCGAGCTCAGACCATGCCTGGCCATTTGTCGGTCGATATTCAAGTAGCGCATCGGCGCTGCGCCACTCCCCCTTCGTCTTTTCATCTGGCGGGTCGCTCGTCATGGAATAGGTGCCATCGGCATCCAGGGTCATGGTCGTCGTGACTGGCAACACCATGTCACCCCGTCGGCCAGGACCGCGGATGACCCATGTGCCGACGAGGCCATGATCCCGTTGCACCGTTTCTGAAATGGCTTTTTCAGTTGTTGGAGATTTGCCCGCCGGGAGGAATTCCGCGCGCGCCTCCATTGTCTGGCCTGTGACCGGGCCGCTTTCCCGGATCACGATGACGAGTGCACCGAATTCGCGATAGGCCTCAAAGAATCCCGCGCCGCGACCGGTGGTAGCGGCACCGACAATGCGCCCCTCGGCAGACGTGCCGTTGAGTTCGACAATGGCGCTGCCGGGCCGGGTAATCCGGCCTGACACTATTGAGCCGGAGACGCGCAGATGCAGTGTCGCCGGGGTATCGCCGATGCGCCCTTCGTAGAGGCCTGAAAAATTTTCGTCGTCAGCCGCCGCGGGCGCAGCGAGGCAAAGCTGTATCAGCAACGCCAGTATCCGCGGCAACGTAATGCGCATAACTTTCAAACGTCTTGTTGCGGTCCGTGCACCAGATGAACGATGTTACCGGGGCTGGTTATCCAGAATCCATCGAAGCCTTCTGGCAGGTGCTCGATCGTGTCGCAGCGGGCCACGCCATTTATCTCCAGCCGTGCGGCGGCGCTGTTCGTGTCCGGTGTTCGCAGTTCCAGCCAGATTTCCGTGTGTGTCATCGTGTCGGACCGGTCCAGCCAAAGCAGATTGGCGCCGAACTCGAAGACATGTGAAGGAAGATGGTTGTCCAGCTGCCGCAAACCGAGAGTGTCGCGATAAAAGCGCAGCGTCTGGTCGAATTCGTGCGGCGGGATTTTCAGTGCGATGTTTCGCCCGCCCGAAAACAGGCGCTCGTTGTTCGTCATGATTGAAACTCCTTGCTGCAGCACGTCTTCGACATGGCATGACGGTTCGCCGTGCGGGACGCGAGCGAACCTGCCGCTCTCATTATGCGCCCACCCGGTGCACTCTTGCTCGTTAATTGCTTGCGCTCGTGCGTATGCAAACCCGCGCTGGACAACGAATGACACCTGCCGGATATCTTGCCAAGAACATCCGTACCGAGGCCGGCTGGCTCGAAAACGATGTTGTCGAAGATATCTGGTCGGTCAGCGCCTGTCTGTCCCCGGCGTTCTGCGATTTTGTTCCGTACTGGCGGCACAACGGGTACTGGCTGTTCGATTCACCAGCCGTGATCGGCGAGATCGCTGCCGAAGAAGGCGTCGATCTGTCCGGGATGCGAATGTTCTATTACGAAGTTCACGGCGAGCAGTTTGACTGCGACGCCGGGACCTGGAGCGTGTTTGCGCGGGAAGCGAGCCTGCCCACCCGCGTGCAAATACCGGCCAGGAAGCAACTCGAAGGGTTTGACGTCGTAAGTTTCGCGGCACAGACGGCGCCTGAATGTTCGCCCTTGTCCTGCAACGGCCTCGCGCGCGATATTGCCGTGAACAAACACTGCCTGTTGGCAACGCTGGAGGAGGCGAAAACTCTGCTCGAGACGGGGTGCTTCAAGGATTGCGAACCAGGGCCCTATCGAGTCTTTGCCATCCATACGGTGACGCAGGTGTGAAGTGCTGAAGAATGTTCTTCCCAGCTTGAATTGTCTGCATCTTCATGAAAGGAAAAAGCAGTTGCAGAGCGCGTCGATCAAACGGCGGCGTTCCGCTTCCTGACCGCTCCGCAGCTTGCCTCGCAACCTATACTGTTGGCGCCGTGTTGGCGGAACGAATTTTTGACTTTGTTGGTTCAGGCTGCCGGTTTATCCTTGCTGTCTGAGCGCCAGAATAACAAACAGGGAGTGTGAACAGGAATGAAATACTCGGAAATGTACACGGATGCCGATGGCGAAACCCACTTCAGGGATGTCGAGGTGGAACTCTCGCTCGTCGATATCGCACCGCCGGCTGCGCCAATGAACGTATCTGACTTCCGTCCGGCCCGGGAAGTCGGGTTTATTACCTTGCCGGCCGGCTGGGGCGGCGGTTGGCATCCGGCGCCGAGTGTGGGCCATATTTTCGTGCTCAAGGGCGAGATGGAAGTCGAGGTGAGCGATGGCGAGAAACGGCGCTTTCCGCAAGGCTCCGTCTGGCTGCATCGCGACCTGACCGGCAAGGGGCACGATACCCGTGTAGTCAGCAAGGACGGTGCCGTGCTGGTGATGGTGAAGATGAACGAAACCAAATAGCACATGGCGAACAGGTACGGTTACGATGGGCGCCGGCGTTTCTGCTGCACAAACGCGGCTGCGCGACATTGCGGCCACGCGTAAGGAGGGTAGGCTGCCAGCGTTCTCCGAACATGATCGTCCCTTGCTGGAACGCCTGCACCAACTGGTGTTTGGCGATGCGCAATGCAATGCTGCTGTTGAACAGGCATTGCGTCGCGCCGCAGGCCGCTTCAGTGAACCGCAGTTCTCGAAAGCCTATTCGTCGGTCGCGGTGCCTGTCGAGTTGTTCGACAGCAAACTGCCCGGACAGTTACGCGGTGAGGTGCGCCTGTGCAGGGCGTTTTCCATCAAGGCGGGGCAACGCGCACCACACGAGGAAATACATCGCAACAGCATCCAGCGACTGGTGTCGTATCGTGGCAGCGGCATTGTGAACTGCGCAAAACCGGGTGGCATTGACAGGGCCTACGAGCCGCGCAGGATTGTCAGCCCCGATAGCGATGAAGGGAAGGAAATTTCATCGTGCTGGGATGTCGTTCCTGAGAATACCTGGCATTTTCCTCAAGCAACCGGGCCACAGCAGTGGCTGGGCGTGGCATTTCACAGTGCGGCCGCCGATGAAATCGAAGATGAATACATCGCCTGGACGGGTTGATGTGAACACGCGATGGCCAGCACGGTAATGCGCGGAGAGCGGCCGGATTGCGGACTTTCCCGGCGATGAAATTGCACGACGAGTTCCTGCGCAAAGCAAACAAAGTGTTTTCGAAGGTTCAGCGGCCGGAACACTTTACCGACTATCAGCACTGCTGCGAATGTGCCGAACACGACGACACGCTGTCGGCCCATACGCCGGATACGATCACGCGCGAAGCGCTCGGTCATGCGGGATGGGATCCGGTGACATTCGCAACCGACAGCGGTTTCCGCTATTACCTGCCGGCGCTGATGCGGATGGCGCTGACACGGACCGGAGATGATTACTACATCGACCAGTTCCTGTCGCAGGTGATTCGCGACGGACCCCGCAACAGTCGCTGGCGTGCTTGTACGGCTGAGCAGCGCACGGTCGTCCGGGATGCCTTGCTCCTGCTACTTGAACAGCGGCTGGATGAGATCGAAGAAAACTACGATGCCGACCGGCTCATGCAGGCGATCGATATCTGGTCCGATGATGGCGAGTCGTCACCGGGTTCTTGATGCCATTTGCCGGCGCCCGACGCCAGCGGACATCTCGAAAATCAATACCAGGCCGGAACGCCGGGCTGCGCAAGTTGTCCGGGCCGGGCGTTGAGCGGTCCGAAGCAGGTAGACCGGTTCACCGGCAATGCTGCGCTAGCGCCGCTGCAACCAGTCGTTGAGCGCGATGCCGATACCGACGCGTTCGATGTGCGCGTTGTAATCGATCAGGCTCTCGCCATAGCCGTTCCAGTATTGCGCGTAGACGCGGAATACCTTGGTGAACGGGTAACTCCAGGTCAGTTCAAGTCCGCCTTTCTCCGTCCCGGGGCGCACCATCGCCGTATACGTATTCTTGTTCGGCGCATAGGCGAGCATCACGTCGCCATAGCCGTAATATTTGTACATTCCCGGGTTATCGTCGCTGTTTGCATCCTCCGGAATCCGGTACCAGGCCCTCAGGCCGACGGCGATGGAATCGTAGTCGAGATATAGCCGACCCATGACGCGATTCCAGCTGCGCGACAATGTTTCGCCCCGTCCGTTCGACTGATGGTTCAGTCCGATGTCGGCTGCTACAACCCTGCCGCCGAGAAATTGCGGGCCGCCGTAGTGGCGCAGGAACAGCTCTGGCTGATAGTTGGTCTCGCGGAACGCGCTGGAATTGCCGGTTACCTGCCACCATGAAGTGGATGTATAGGAAGCGATCAGGTCATTATCGGTCCCGAACATGGTGCGCCATAGAGGCGCCTTGATGCTGACCTGGAACTTGGCTTCCTCATTCTCCAGGCTGTCTTCGGAGGAAGGCAGGTCCGAGAATGGTTCATTATTGGGATCGGTACTGTATGTGCCGATGAAGTAATTCGGCTGAAAGGCACTGATCGCAAAATTGCGGTTGTAGTTGACCTGGTCGTCGAACATGCGAATCTGGACGGGGGTCATTCGTTTGTTCGGAGCTTCGGGCGTGCCCGCGGCGACGGTTTCGGAAAAAATCTGGTCGCATTGCGCGCGTAGCTCGCCAATGGTGGTTTCAGGCGCCGCTGTCTTCGTGCTTTCCAGCAGACATTCGTCCCTGGCGCTGAGTTCGTTTTGCGCCGCGTCGCCGCCCTGCGATTGCGCGTGGGATGCGTGTGCAATCAGTAGCAGCGTAGTCGCTGCAACCAGCAACAAGCGGGGGTTAGTCCGATATTTCATGATGAAGCTCCCGTTTGTCTCTCGGGCAAGTGTGAGCGTGTACCGTCATCCGGGGCGGCCATCCAGGCGGGGACGCGACAGGATCGGCCAGTAGGAGACGGTGAATATGCCGAATGCGGTCGACCATAACAGACCCGAGACGAAGATCGACTGCGAGTAGAGTGACGGAAGCACAAGGGGCACAAAGACACGGATTACCGCAGCAAACTGGATCGCGATGTAACAGAATATTTCAGCCCGGCCCGATTGCAGCGGCCGGCCGGTATGGCCACGCGCGGTGCGCGTCATCATTCCCAGCGTCAGGCCGCCGATGGCACCGACAGTCAGTGCGTGGGTCGCGGTACTCGCTGGCACCAGGTCCGCCAAGGCGAGCGCCCGCAGCGCGAGCGCTAACACGATCCACGCATATGAAAAGTGCAGTATCCATACAATGGGTGTATGCAGTGTGCGCCAGGGCCGCCACAGGGCCAAACGCACACCGTTGACGATCGCTGCGAAAGCTGCAATCGGGGTAACAACGGCTAATGGGGTGAGAGCAGCTATCGGGGCGGCGAACAAGTCGGCTGCCAACAGCACGGCGACGCTTGCCGGAGCAAGCCGTTCAATCAAAGGCAGGCGCGTGCACAACGCGCCAGGAACACCGTTCATGGTGAACATCGGAATAACGCGTCCTGCCATCACGATCATGATCAGCAATACGATATCCAGCCCCGCCTGCAAACCGAGTCGCAGTGGCAGGTCGATGACACCTGCCATGCCAAGATGGAAAGCAAGGTTTGCCATCCCCAGGGAGATCAGCAAGGCAATGAAAAAGTAATTGCGCCGGTTGCGGCTGCGCAGTAACGGCACGGCAATGCCCGCAGCGGCGGCAAGGGCGAAGGCAGTATCGAAGGCCGCGGCGGCGAGCGGGAAAGGGGAGAATGCCAGCACACGGGCCGCAACCCATAGTGTCGCGATCGCCGAAAGTGAATCCGAACAGCATTTCGTGCGCATGCCACAAAGGTCCGGAAATCAGTTCCCGCTTGCCAAGCCATCCAGTGTATTGCAGGACCCAAAGCGGAATGCTGAGCGTTGCATACAGTCCGGCGAACAGGTAGAAAGGACGAAAGCCGAGATTCCACAAGGCGAATCCAGGGGATGCGACCGGCCCACGGGATTGTGAGGGTGTGATTTTGGTCATTTCAGGATTCTCAGGCGTGGACGGCGGATTTGCCAGCGGCTGAACGATCGGAAACATCGCGTTGCGACGTCTATTCATAGTGTTACTGGTTGCCTCGGCCGCGTATGTGGCTTGGGAGCGGCACGAGCCTGCCGGCGTACTGGTCGCGGCCGACCGGGAAAGCGATGCGGCAATTGCCCGCGCGTTTCACGAGCGCACCAGTGGCATTCAGGTGTCAGGCAAAGGCGTGGCTACGAAAATCCTTGCCGATGACGACGACGGCAGCCGGCATCAGCGCTTTATCCTCGAACTGCCCTCCGGGCATACCCTGCTGGTTGCGCACAACATCGATCTCGCGCCAAGGATCGCTTCGCTGCGCGAAGGCGATGTGGTCGAATTCAACGGCGTCTACGAATGGAATGCGAAAGGGGGCGTCATTCACTGGACACACCACGATCCGCAGGGGCGGCATGAAGCCGGTTGGCTGCGCCATCAAGGCCGGATTTATCAGTGATCCCCGATGGGACGATGATGCTGCATGACGTGAAGCTGATTGCCGCCGGGGATGCATCCGATTGCAGGGATTGTTGTCGTTGAACCAATGAAAGAGGCAGACCTGGACCGTTTCAGACGGCAACTGGATCGTCTGGCCTCCGAGCTTCGCGAACTCGAGGAAACATCGAAGCCATCCGTACAGCCGGTGTCGCTGGATCAGGCCAGCGTCGGCAGGCTGTCGCGCATGGATGCGATGCAAGCACAACAGATGGCGGTTGAAACGGCCCGGCGGCGGCGCGAAGATCTGGCGAAGGTAGCGGGCGCATTGCGCAGGATCGACAATGGAGAATACGGAATCTGCTTTGCCTGTGGCGAACCAATCGATATCCGTCGTCTTGCGATCGCGCCAACGAGTACACGGTGTGTGAGTTGTGCCGACGACTAGTCGAGTACGGCATGGTCGGCGGTCGCAGAGACCCGCGCGACCGGCTGCTGGCGTCATGCAATTGCGATGGCACCCGTGTTCTAACAATGATAGTCAAGACACCGGGGGTTGCTGGCCTGGGCCCGGCCGGGCGTGTGAAATTCATTGTTTACGTAAAGCGGTCTAATGAATTTACGTATTTGTCTGCATTGTTCGCTGACGATGCTGGATTAGCCGCGAGCAAGGTGCTCTAATCGACAATGTTTTCAGGTGTTGTACATGAAAAAGTTCTTGCGACCGTCATGCAAGGTGCGGTCGCGGACTACCAAGGAGGAGTGTATGAAATTCAGCAAAATGCTGGTGGCTGGGGCCTGCGGTGTCGCCGCGCTGGTCGCCTATGCGGGAGGGACTCCCGATTTCGTCAAGTTCCCGGCTGCTTATGATGCGACGTTTACCAACTACGCGAAAATGAACCGCGCCGGCAGCGCGGCGGTAGCGAAAATGTACGCCAACGACGTGGCGCTGGCGAGTTACGCCAAGGGAATGCCGGCGGCACCGGGTTCGAAAATCGTGATGGAAGTCTACAAGCCGGAGAAAGATGCGGAAGGCAATCCTGTGGTCGGCAGTGATGGCGTCAATGTGCCGGCCGATCTGGCTGCGATTGCCGTGATGGAGCGCCGCGACGCATGGCCTTCTGATCTGGCTGAAGCCGACCAGGTTGGCGGCTGGGCGTTCGCGATTTTCAATCCCGACGGAAGCCCGAAGACGAACGACCTGACCTGCGTTGTTTGCCATACGCCTTACGAGAAGCAGGATTACCTCTTCTCGCATCAGAAACTCGTCGACTTCGCCAGCCGTTAGTCGACAGCAAGACACGCGGCGCGGAATCTCCGCGCTGCGTTCTCCCCTGCATGCGATCCCTATCCCTGTCGGTGTGCGTCAAGCTGACGGCGCATGGGTTTCCCGAGCATTTTCTGGCGCGACCGGACACTGGCAATTTGCGGTGTTACGAGTCTTTGAGTTTGGCGTGCTCTCTGGTTGCGCGCTCGCGGTTTTCGCGATGTAGTGGTTCAAGTTGGTGGCGATGGTGCTGCCGTGCGTTTGAATCAGGGGAAACAGCCGATCACGCCGGTTCCCCGGCGGCGGATTGCCAGCGCTGGCCAGTGCCGTGACTACGAACGGGCCGCGCCGGCGCCCGCCGCGACATATCCGGCGCCGCCCGCAAGGAAGCGCCGCGCGGTTTTCTTCCGATGCTGATCGGATTTTTTCGGAACACCCAGGGAAGTAGGATGCTGTGCCCCGTTCAAGGATGCAGCACGATAATGAACATGACGTCGCAAGCAAGATATGAATGAGCGGTTCAGGCCGCGGTTGAGGACGTTCGCGAGGCGTCTGCACAAAGTGCTGATGTACCGCGGATTCACCTTCTCGTTGATATTCGTCAGCTCGGTGTCCGGATGCGAACTGTCCGGAGGGGAGCCAACCGGTGAAGCGGGTGCCGCCGTTGCTGCCGCCAGTGAATATTACGAGTTCGGTGCTGCCAGCCGCGACGGCATCGGCAAGTTCTACATGGGGCGTGAGATATCCCAGGTAATGGGGCATCCCGGTGCCGGGTGGCTCGAGCGCCCGAATCGGGAAGGCGAAGAACGCACCGACTTGTTGGTGGAGAATCTGCCGTTGGAGCCGGACAGCGTCGTTGCCGACATTGGTGCAGGAACGGGTTACTTCAGTTTCAGAATCGCCCGGCGTGTGCCGTATGGACAGGTGCTCGCGGTGGATATCCAGCAGCAGATGCTGGATATCATTGAATCACGGAAAAGCGACGGTGCGCCGGGTAACGTGGAAACCGTGCTCGGGACCGAACGGGACCCGGGCTTGCCGGAGGCTGCGGTCGACCTGATTCTGTTGGTGGACGCGTATCACGAGTTTTCCTATCCTCGCGAGATGGCTGAGGCAATGGCGCGCGCGCTGCGGCCCGGTGGCTGGCTGGTACTGATTGAATACCGCGCCGAAGATCCATCGGTAGCGATAAAGCCGCTGCACAAGATGTCGGCTGCGCAGGCGATCGCGGAGATGGGCGCGGCAGGCCTGGAGTGGTATCGCACCGGCGATTTTCTGCCGCAGCAGCATTTTCTGGTTTTTCGGCGGCCGATTGGCACAGGCGTGGTGAAGTAGCACTGGTTGATGACGTGCCACTCGATTGACACAGGAGTTGCCTTTGACTCGTGGTGAAAGCCCGGCGCAGATCCCGGGCATCGCAAGCATTCTCGGCTACGGCGGCGTGCTGCCATTCGCAGCGCTGGCGCTCAACCTCATCGCGGATGGCCCGCTGCCGGCGGACTTTGCGCTGAAGATCTTTCTCTATTATTCCGCGGCGATTCTTTCGTTTCTCGGAGGTATTCGCTGGGGAGCCGCGACGAATCTGCAAACGGCATTGGCCCGCGAATTGACGATTTCCATCCTGCCAGGTTTGTGGGCTGTCATCTGCTTGCTGATGAGCAGCGCGCAATGGAGTGTCTGGGGGTTGCTGTGCGGCTTCGTAGTGATCGGTCTTGCGGATGTGCGTTGTCCGGTCCCGGGAATGGTGGCGTGGATGTTGCGCTTGCGCATCCGGTTGACCGCGGCCGTTGCGCTTTGTCACCTTGCGGTGGTAGCGGTGATGCCTGGCTAGCGTTTTTCGCCTGCCTTGCCAGTGGGCGCGCGTCAGGCTGCGAAGGTCTCGCTCGCGTGACCGCTGACAAGGCGGCGATACGTTCAAAGTCGTGTGCCGTTACTTGGGCATCAGCACCGTGTCGATGACATGAATCACGCCGTTACTGGCCAATACGTCGGTCTTGATGACTGTGGCATTGTCGACCATGACGCCGTTGTCGGTGGTGATCGTGATGCTGGAACCTTCGATCGTCTTGACCTCGCCGGCCTTGACGTCCGCGGCCATCACTTTTCCGGGAATAACGTGGTAGGTCAGCACGGCGGCAAGCGCGGCCTTGTCGGCCAGCAATGCGTCAAGGTCTGCTTTCGGGATCTTTGCGAACGCTTCGTCGGTCGGCGCGAACACCGTGAACGGTCCATTGCTCGTCAGGGTGCTGACCAGTCCCGCCTGTTGCACGGCGGCGACCAGTGTATTGAACGATCCTGCCGAAACGGCAACGTCGACGATGTCCTGTTTGGGCGCCATTTCAGCCTGCTTGTAACTGGCACATGCGGTCATGGACGCTGCGACTGCGAGTATTGCGAGATACTTGATCAATTTCATGTTGTTTCTCCTGGTTTGGGTGGTTGAACAGTTGCTGCTGATGCCTTGTTATGAGGTCTCCTGTTCCCGTCATCGACACGAGACCTCGAGAACTCCTTTTGCTGCGGTTTACCTTGCAACAGTCGTGGTGGCGCAAGCCGAACGCAGCACCGCCCGCATTTCGTTGTTAACGGCGGGCAGGAAGGCAAGTCCGTGATGGTTTTCCTGGTCCCAGACCACCTGTCCTTGTCCGAAGTTGCCGTCAAACATTTGCCAATCGGCCACGGCGAGCGTGCCGGCGGTACAGTCGACCCGGTATGTCAGCGCGACCGAACGATGGGCGTAGAGCGGCGCGCCGGATTCGGTATCGATACCGAGCGTGACGGTGTCGGCGTAGTCTCGGAGGACCTCGACGTCGACATAGCGGCCTTGCGGTGTCGTGGCGGCGAACTTGACGAATGTGGTAGCCGGGTCAGGGTTGCCAAGCGCGCCGGGTGCAGTCGCTGCCTGGACACCGAGCGAAAGGATCGCCGCCGAAACTGCGACAAATGACCGGAAAATCATCGTTATCTCCTTGTTTCGAAATTAAATTGGGTAGAGGGGCGGATTCGTCAAGTCAGATGAACCCGTTTGTTTGTCCTAGACAAACAGTATCTTTGTCTAGACAAAAAGTCAACAAAGAGTTTTTGCCGCTCAAATATCTGGACGATATTTGGTCATTGCGGCCCGGAGTGCGGCCGACGGCGAGTTAACCGCGGAAATGGAAAGGCAGTCGGCGCGGCGTGGCGCCGAACGGGGTGCTAGCTCACATCAATGCCTTCGAATTGCGCGACGCGCAACAAGGCGGTTTCAAGCATGGCGCGGGCGCGCCCGGCGGTGCTGTGAAGATGAGCATGGATTTGCGCGTCTTCGGCATTCTTGTGTTGACACTCGAGGCTGTAGGTCTCGAACGCAGCCATGCTGTTAATGAGTTCGACAAGGTGGTGCGGGCATTCGCACGCCAGTACGGGTGACCGGGTCGAAATGCGTACGAGCTGTTGCGGCGTCAACAGCCTGGGCGGAACTTTTCCGGGTGCAATCGTCTCGTCGCCGGCCTGCCTTGATTGCATGGGGGCTCGCGGCATGGCGCAGGCCGCTTCGATTTCCGC